>PLBD01000420.1:260-12098 GCA_003135315.1 Acidobacteriaceae bacterium
TAGTCCTTGCGCAGCGGATGACCTTCCCAGTTTTCCGGCATCATGATGCGGACAAGATTGGGATGTCCGTCGAAACGTACCCCGAAGAGATCGAAGACCTCGCGCTCGAAGAAGTTGGCTCCCGGCCAGATCGGCGTGAGCGAATCGATATTGGCGTCTTCGCCCGGAAGCTTCACCTTCAGGCGCACGTACTTCTTGTTGGGGATGGAGAAGAGATGGTAGACAACCTCAAAGCGCGGCTCCCGCGGATACCAGTCGACACAGGTGACATCGGCCAAAGCGCTGTACTGAAGCTGCGGATGGTTCTTCAGCATGAGACATGCTTCGCGCAGGGCGATGCGATCGAGCCAGATCGTCAACTCGTTGCGGTCGAACTTGACGCCGGTAACCGCGGCGGCGTTCCACGCCAACAGCGCCGCCACTTCCGGGCGGTCTTTCAGTTGCTCGATGTCAGTGATGGCCGGCTGGAGTCCCATCAGATCTTCTCCGCCTTACCCTGTTTGTTCCAGTCCAGCACGCCCTTTTTCAAAACGTACCAGTAACCGGCGAGCAGAATGCCGATGTACACCAGCATCTCCCAAAACCAGAACATGCCGAAGCCGGACGCTTTGAGGGAATGCTGCACAATGGCCCAGGGATAGAGGAACACAGCCTCAACATCGAACAGGATGAAGAGCATGGCCACCAGGTAGAACTTCACGGAAAAGCGTTGGCGGGCGTTGCCGACGGGCTCCATGCCGCACTCGTAGGGCGACATCTTGGCGGAATTGTATTTGTGCTGGCCGATGAAGTACGACAGAGCCACCATCCCGCAGGCAATGACACCGGCCAACAGGACGTGGATCAGCAACGGAAGATAACGGTCAAAATAAAAGTCCGGCATGACAGCGCTAGTAACAGAAAGCGTTACACAACAATAAGTAAACATTCGAGTTTAGAGTTCGGCAGCGGACGGTGTCAACCGCGCGACGAATGCCATTCATCGAGGATTTACAGAAGAAAGTTTCCAGTTTCGAGTTTCAAGTTCCGAGTACTGACATTAGGCACGTAAGGAGCACACTCGTGGTTGGAACTGGAAACTCGAAACCGCTTTATCCCCCACCGACGAAGTGCACGATCTCCAGATGATCGCCGTCCTTCAGCGTTGATTCCGGCCATTGCGGGCGGGAGACGATCTCGCGATTGAGCTCGACCGCAACGCGATCGCCTTTCATGCCAAGCTGTTCGACTAGCTGGGCGAGAGTGAGAGATTCGTCGAAGGTCTGGTCTTTGCCGTTGATGGTCAGGCGCATAAGGACAGTTTCAGGTTTCGAGTTTCAAGTTTCAAGTGGGCGCGTTGCAGCGTTCGAAGATCTAAGCTTGGCGTCCAGTCCAGAAAGCTTACTCGCATTGTCGCGCATCACTCTGCGTGCGACGTCGCTGGCTTTCATTTGCGCAAGCCAATTCCGAACCCAAACGCCGTCCGCGCGAATCTAAACAGTTTGCACTACATGATGGGAACCGGCCCCTCGACACCGGGAAAGAAAACCGAAATCTTCAAGGCCCTGCCGGAGATCTGGGAGCTGATCCGGCCGCGCCGCGTCTTGCTTGGCCTCGGCCTGGTGCTGATGGTGATCAACCGCGTCTCCGGGTTGGTGCTGCCGGCCTCCACCAAGTACCTGGTTGACGACGTCATAGGCAAGCGGCATTTCAAGCTGCTCTACCCGCTGGTCGGAGTCGTGCTGGTGGCGACCCTTATTCAGGGCCTGACGTCGTTTGCGCTGACACAAACGCTGTCTAAAGCCGCACAGAAGCTGATCGCCGAGTTGCGCCGGCGCGTGCAGGAGCATGTTGGCCGTCTCTCGGTCTCCTACTACGACGCGAACAAAACCGGGATGCTGGTGTCGCGCATCATGAGCGACGTCGAGGGCGTCCGCAACCTGCTCGGCACCGGATTGGTGGACTTCGTCGGCGGCCTGCTGACAGCGGTCATCGCCTTCGCGGTGTTGATCCGCCTCAGCCCGGTGATGACGGGGATTGCCTTCACATTCCTGCTGGTATTCGGCATCGGACTCCGGAAGGCTTTTCGCGTTATCCGTCCCATTTTTCGCGAGCGCGCCAAGATCAATGCCGAAGTGACCGGCCGGCTGACGGAGTCGCTGGGCGGAGTACGCGTCGTGAAGGGCTATCACGCCGAAGCGCGCGAGCACGAGGTGTTCAGCGCCGGAGTGGAACGGCTGCTGCAAAACGTCGTCAAGACGCTGACGGCGACATCGGTGATGAGCCTTTCGTCGTCGACCCTGATGGGCGTTATCGGCGCGATTGTCATGTTCATGGGGACGCGGCAGATCCTCGCCGGCAAGCTCACTCTCGGCGGATTCTTCACCTACACGATGTTCCTAGGCTACCTGGCAGCGCCGCTGATCCAGGTGGTCGGGATCGGCACGCAGATCACGGAAGCGATTGCCGGCCTGGAGCGCACGCGCGAAGTCCTGGATGAAACTCCCGAGAACGAGGACCCCGATCGCACGGTCACCCTCGGACCCATCCGCGGCGATATCAAGTTCCAGGACGTCAACTTCGCCTATGAACTGCAAAAGACCGTTCTGCATGACGTTTCATTCCACGCTTGGCCGGGAACGGTAACCGCACTGGTCGGATCGTCGGGCTCAGGCAAGTCGACGATCATCGGCCTGATTGCCGCCTTCCACAAGCCAAATGAAGGCCAGGTGCTGGTCGATGGCGTCGATCTGTCCACGATCCGGCTGGAGTCCTATCGCACGCAGTTGGGAATGGTGTTGCAGGACTCGTTTCTCTTCGACGGCAGCATCCGAGAGAATGTTGCGTTCTCCAAACCGGATGCAACCGAGGCGGAAATCATTCGCGCCTGCGCCATCGCCCGCGTCGACGAGTTCGCGGAAAAGTACGATTTGAAATATGACACCATCATTGGCGAGCGCGGAGTCAAACTCTCCGGCGGCCAGCGGCAGCGAGTGTCGATCGCGCGAGCAATCCTGGCCAATCCTCGCATTCTGATTCTGGACGAAGCAACCTCGAGCCTCGACTCCGAATCGGAGGCCATGATCCAGGAGGGCCTCGGTTACCTGATGCAGGGGCGGACTACGTTCGTCATTGCGCACCGTCTCTCCACTATTCGCCGGGCCGACCAGATCCTGGTTGTGGAAGCCGGAACCATCGTCGAGCGCGGCAACCATCGCGAGCTGTTCGAACTCGGCGGCCGCTATTATGAGCTCTATACCAAACAGCACGGCATCGAGGAGAACCTGTTCCTGGCGCCGGGCGAGGGCGACACTGTGGAAGAAAACGAAATCGGCGCGCCTAACTCAGCCGCTGCTGACCCCGATCCGACGGCCCTGCTGCGATAGAAGTTCCTTCCGCTTTCGGCACAATGAGCCGGTTGGTAGCTGATCGCTACATTGAGAGCCGACGCCGAAGAGAGTATTCTGCGACTATCCTAGAAAATAGCGCCCAACATCAATGTGGAGGTATGTACATTGCGCCGTAATGTGCCAGCGCCTGGCATTTTTCTTCTGCTCGCCATCTTGATAACCGGGATTTCCCAGCCACTTTGGGCACACGCCATCCTCATGCAATCAAAGCCTGCGGCGAACTCGACCGTCAAAGGCCCCGATCTCCCGATCTGGTTGAAATTCAACGTTCGCGTGGACGGCAGCCGATCGCGCCTGCAACTGAACGGGCCCGACGGCTCGGCCGTTTCCCTCGAAGCCACCAAGCAAACGGCTCCCAACATATTGGAGTCACGCGCCACTGGACTGAAGGCCGGAGCCTACAAACTGCACTGGCAGGTGCTTGCCTCCGACGGTCACATCAGCCGCGGCGAGGTTGACTTCACGGTGAACTGACCGCCCACGATGCTGAAACTCGTCGATATTTTTGGATACCTTTCGGTGTTGCTGCGTGCGGGAACGCTCGTCGGCCAGTCGTTTCTGCTGGGCGGCGTGCTGTTCTTGTTCTGGATCGCCCGGCCCAGCAAGGAAGTTTCCGCGGACGCGCTGGGACGGGTGCAGTCGTCCACGTTGCGCATGTTTCGCATTGCCGCCATCGGCCTGGTCATCGTGCAATTGCTTTACCTGTACGTGAACTCGGCCGTCCTGATGGCGACGGCTGAAATCGGACTGCGCGACGTTGTGGGGGCGAACTTCTTTCTTGCCGGCAGCGTGATGCTTGCCGCCTCGCTGCTCGCGGCGCTGATTGCCGGGTCGCAGGGCCGTTATGTCCCACATTGTCTGAGCCTGCTCGTGGTGATTGTGCTGGCCGCGTCGGTCATGACGAATCATGCGGCGGCGCGGGTTGATGGCCGGGCATGGCTGATCTTTCTTACGGTGCTGCACGAGGCATCCACCGGCTTCTGGATCGGCGGCCTGCCCTTCCTGCTGCTGGGTCTGTATGTAGCGGGTGATCGTCCCACGCAGTGGTACCTGACGCAGCGGTTCTCGCGGCTGGCGCTGGTGAGTGTCGCGGTGCTGGTGTTGAGCGGGGTTGGCATGAGCCTGGCTTACGTCGGCTCCTGGCATTCGCTGGTCGGTACCTCTTACGGCGTGATGCTCATTGCCAAAGCCGCCATGCTGGCCGCGATGCTGGCCCTGGGCGGCATCAACTTCCTGATGTTGCGCAAGTACAGCCCCACCGACGTTGTACCGCGTTTGCGCCGCCTGGTGGAAGCCGAAGTCGGGATCGGCATTACCATCGTGCTCGCTGCCGCTTCGCTCACTACGCAGCCCCCGGCAGTCGACCTGGTCAACGACACCGTCGGGCCTTCTCATATCTGGGCGCGCTTCAAGCCGGAGTTGCCTCGTCTGCGCAGTCCTGAGGCCTCCGCGCTTTCCACTCGCCTTCCCGGGCAGGTGGTTTCCCCGCTCGACCCGTCGCGGCAAGTCATTGCCTACACCAGCGAGGGCGCGCCGCTCTCGCTTCGAACCCTGAATGACAGGAAGTGGTCTGAGTACAACCATCACTGGATGGGCCTGATCGTGATCGCGATGGGTATTCTGGCTGTGCTGGCGCGCACCGGCCATGCGAAATGGGCGGAGAATTGGCCGCTCCTGATGATCGGCATCGCAATCTTTATTTTTCTGCGCGGCGATCCGGAATGCTGGCCCCTGGGACCAAAGAGTTTCTGGACTACCTGGGCCGACCCGGAGATCTTTCAGCATCGCGCGGCCGCGCTGCTGTGTCTGGCTTTCGCTGTCTTCGAGCTGCGGGTCCGCCGCAACCCTTCGCAGGGCAGAATTCTGCCCTTGATTTTTCCTTTACTGTGCGCGGTGGGAGCGGCGTTGCTGCTGACGCACTCCCATGGCAACGCAAACTTGAGAGAAGAAGCGCTGACGGAATTGAGCCACACGCCGATGGCCGTACTGGGCGTTATTGCCGGCTGGTCGCGCTGGCTGGAGCTCCGCTTGCCGCCGGAAGATCGCACGATTCCGTCGTGGATCTGGCCGTTGTGCTTCGTGGTGATCGGCGCGGGGCTATTGAACTACCGGGAAATCTGAACTCCGCGCGGGGCTCTGTCCTCATGCCCCTGGTTTGTCACGCTTGTTCCGTGCCGCCGCGGGCGGCGTGATTACGATGAAGCGGTATAATTCGTCCAGCCTGAAAACGGCGGGCAGCGGCTGCACCGGCTTCCATCAGACCAGTTGATCGAGTTGCTATCGTGTGCCCGCTACCGTTATTTCGTGCATGGAGGTTCGGCGATCCTGCAAGTCGAAGCAACCAAAACGACGACTCCCGGCTTCGGACTGCCGCCGTCCAGGTTCCTTCCGCGCCGCTATAAGCCCCGAAATGTAGGCAGCTGGTCAGGTCACCTCGCTTTCGCGAGCGATCTCATTGCGGTCACCCAACCTAGCCTCATCGTTGAACTCGGCACTCACTGGGGGGAAGCCTACTTCACCTTTTGCCAGACCGTTGAGGAACGCGGGCTCAATTGCCTCTGTTACGCCGTCGACCATTGGCTCGGCGACGAACATGCCGGGCAATACGGCGAAGAAGTTTTTGATGAGGTAAGCCAGTACAACGACCGCTTCTACAAGCAATTCTCCTATCTGATTCGAAAGAGCTTTGACGAGGCGCTCTCGCAGTTTGCCGACGACTCCATCGACCTTCTGCACATCGACGGACTCCATACTTACGAAGCCGTCCGTCACGATTTCAATTCCTGGCTGCCGAAGGTAAAGCCTGGCGGAATGATTTTGCTCCACGATATCTGCCCTAAACACCAGGATTTCGGCGTCTGGCGCTTGTGGGATGAGATCAAAGCAGACTTTCCCGATACCTTTGAGTTTCATCACAGTTGGGGATTAGGCGTAGTCGGCAAGGGAAATGTAACCCGCTCATCGCTTCTATCCGAGCTTCTTTTTGATGGCTCGCAGGAGGTCCGCGAAGAACTGCGCCGTCATTATGTGATCTACGCTTCGCACCTGGAGAATCTTCTGGGACGCTTCCCTGCTTCGGGTGGACGGCAGGCCCTCTACAGTGCCCCCGAGGTCAGGGTGCAAGTATTTCCGTTTGGCGAGCACGGCTACTCAGAGGAAAACACTCAGGTGCGGAAAATGGCTTCGGGCGCCTGGGATACTCTGGTGTTTGACCTGCGCGATCCCAACGCACTTGGACCGCTTCGAGTTGATCCGGGATCTGGGCCGGCTGTGATTGAGGTAGGCGATGTCCTGATACATTCCGGCGAGTCGGGTGACCTGGTGTGGAGCTCTCAAGACTGGCGCCCAGAGCCCGCTTTTACGGTCGGGGGCACGGCTGAGAGGCCGTTCAGCGATAACCAATCCTTCGTGATCAGCACGGGTGACGATCCGCAGATTCTGCTTGCTGTCCCCGCCGATCTAAAGGGCCCAGCTAAGTTGACCATCTCCCTTAAGATAAGCCCGGGTTCCCCGCAAGCCGTAGAGATATTCACCTTGCAACTGAAGCGTCTGACCACAGAGTTTCAGCAGCAGCTCAGCGCAATGGACCTGGAGCGGGACTCGCTCGCAATCCAATTAGGCGATGCGGCAGCACAGGCTCAGCAGGCAGCCGCTGCAAGGGACGCCACACAGCGTTCCCTGAGTCAGACCCAGCAATCATTGAGTCAAGCCGAGCATCGTCTGGCTGCCGCCGAGAATACGCTCTTCGGAATGCAGCATTCCTTATCTTGGAAGGTGACGGAGCCGGTTCGCAAGATGATGGCTCTCCTGCGATCAAAACCTCGCACGGAACCGTAATGTGGCGAAAGCAGACGTTGAATTAGCAATATCTGTTAACTTCGAAGTACTTCAGCAGAATTCCAGGAAAATCCATGGAAGAGCAGGAAATATTGTCGACTCTGAGGGCGCATGTAGCCCGCTACCAGGCGGCTGCTGCAAACAAGTTGGGCACTACGGACATTGGTGTCGATCCTTCCCGAATCGACAGGCTGTCCGAGGAAGTATGGAACTCGAGCAACGCCGTCGGGCAGCTCAATCCAAGAAATCCCGGCTTGCTGAATCGTGCCATCCAGGCGCTGAAGAAGACCATGCAGCGGTCCTTAACCTGGTACACGCGTCCGCTACAGGAGTTTCACGGCAACGTGGCCCGGGCCATCGAAGAGCACGGACGCGCCATCAACTCGTTCCAACCGACCATTGTGGCGTTACAGGAGGCAGTCAGGACCATCGAACTGGCGACACAAGAGCAGCAGAGTCCTTACGCGCAGCTCTTTCGCGGCCTGTCTCCGGTGGTGGATCTTGGCTGTGGACGAGGAGAATTTCTGGAGTTGCTGAAGGCAAGCGGCATTGATGCCTACGGTGTTGACTCCGACCCGGTCGCCTGCGATGCGGCCCGTCGCAAGCACCTGACCATTCTCCAGGGCGATCTTTTTGACCATCTTCGGGAATTACCGGAGCGCTCTCTGGGTGGAGTATTTTCGGCGCGGGTCATCGAGTATCTGCCGTCGGATCTGCGTGTCGAACTTATCAGTCTCTGCGCAAAACGGCTGAAGCCGGACGGACTGGTCATTATTGAGACCATCAACCCGGAGTCCGACTTCCCCTTTGGGCGAAACTCTCGCATCGACCCAACCCATCTCCGTCCCATTTATCCGGAGATCATGAAGTCGATGTTGGAGAGCAACGGCTTCCGCGACTCACGAATCTGTGTTCTTGCTCCCCGGGTAGCACCCGTCGCGAATGCCGCAGAACAAGCCGGCGTCCGAGCTGCCGGGGACGGAGTGGATACATTTTCTCTTGCTGACGGAGTGTCGGGCGCTCAAGCCTATGCGGCGATAGCCCGGCGTGCCTGAACCTTCATCAGCCACCCTCGCATGAAAAAATGACTCCTTCGCGCATAGAATTCGCGGCTTGCACGATCATCGCCAAGAACTACCTGCCAATGGCACGGGTTCTGGCTGAATCGTGGCGGACCTTTCATCCTGACTGTCCGCTATTCGTGCTGCTTCTCGATTCAACTGAGGGATTCTTTAATCCGGCAACCGAGGCCTTCGAGACCGTCTCTGTTTCCGAACTGCCAATAGCGAATCTTCCCGGTTTTCTCTTCAAGTACACGGTCCTGGAAGCCAGCACCGCGGTAAAGCCTTACCTGCTTGACTATTTGTTCCGGCGATATTCGATCGACAAGCTTTTGTATCTCGATCCCGACATTCTCATCCTGAATTCGCTGGATGGCCTGAAGACAAGCCTGGAAACAGCAGACGTCTTACTTACACCGCACCTGCTGTCGCCGCTTCCGTTGGACGGCCGCAAACAGGACGATCACGATATACTTCAGGCCGGAACCTACAATCTAGGCTTCCTGGGTTTGCGGAACAGCCTGGAGTCACGCCGCCTGCTTCGCTGGTGGTCTGATAAGCTGTACCACCACTGCCTGGTTTCAATAGAGAACAACCTGTTTGTAGACCAGAGGTGGATGGACCTTGTTCCCGCTCTGTTCGAGGGCGTCTGCATACTGCGCGACCCAGGCTACAACGTAGCCTACTGGAACCTGCATGAGCGTGCCGTCGCCTGGACTGACCCGCTGACGGTAAATGGGGGACCGCTGCACTTCTTCCACTTCAGCGGCTTCGATCCTGCGAAGTTATGGGTTGTATCCAAATACCAGGACCGCTACACGCAGGACGATACCGGAGACGCCCGCAAGCTCTATAGCAGGTATCGAGACCTGTTGCTCGAAAAAGGCTGGGCGAAAACACAGAAGTGGAAATACGGAAACGACTTCTTTCAGAACGGCGTCAGGATTCCTCCGTCCGCAAGGCGATACTACTGGAGTTTAGGAACGGACGTCGCGTATTTAGGAAATCCTTTCTTGTGGCTTAACGGGGACGAAGGCGCGCCGACGATCGAGCGCTTTGATCCTGACCGGGCTGAGAGCCTGTTACCTGGTGTCAACCTGATGGGGTACTTTGAGGCTGAGACCGGGGTTGGCGAAGGTGCGCGAAGCAATTGGCGGATCATCCAGGCGGCCGGGCTGCCTTACGCGGTCAATAACTGGGTCGATAGCCGGTCTCACAATATGGAGCGCCCACCTGAAGATCCGACGGACGCGAACCCGTATCTGACAAATCTGGTTACTGTAAACGCTGACCAGTTTGTGAACTTCGCGAAGGCCCACACTGCCTACTTGAGGGGTCATTACAATATCGGCTACTGGGCCTGGGAGTTGGCGGAGTTTCCGGACGAATGGGCGACTTCGTTTGGCTGCGTGGATGAGATATGGACGCCGAGCGAATTCGTCCGGGATTCGGTAGCTTCCCGGTCGCCGGTCCCGGTCAAAGTTGTGCCGCATTCGCTGGAGCAACGGACGGACGTTCCCGTTGCCGTGGACCGCGCCAGGTTGGGATTCGATCCCGGCACATTTGTTTTCCTGTTTATCTTCGACTTCCATAGTTATCTTGCGCGGAAAAATCCGCTGGGTTTGATCAAGGCGTTCAAGGACGCATTCGGCAGACGACAGGACGTTGCCTTGCTGGTGAAGTCGGCCCATGGCGACGCGCATAAGGAAGAGCTGGACATGGTGCAGCGGGCCTGTGCGGGAGCGAATGTGCGCTTGCTGGACCGTGTTCTGAGCCGGGCCGCTACCCAGGAGTTGATCGTGTCGGCCGACTGCTATGTGTCGCTGCACCGCTCGGAGGGCTTCGGGCTCACGATGGCGGAAGCGATGATGTGCGGCAAACCCGTGATCGCGACGGGATACTCCGGGAACGTTGACTTCATGTCGGACGCGGATAGCTTTTTGGTTCCCTACAGAATGGTCGCGATCGACCAACCGCATGGGCCCTATAAGGCAGGCTATCACTGGGCCGATCCTGATCTCGACGACGCAAGCGACCTTATGCGGTATGTCGAGAGCAAGCGCGCGGCCTCCGCGGAAGTGGGCGTAAGGGCCAAAGCCAAGGTTCGCCACGTTCTCGATCCGGCTGTGATCGGAGCCTCCGTTCGGGCGCGTCTGGAAGAACTCGGGCTGCTGGGACAAACGGTAGGCGCCAAACCTTCTGCGGCAGGTCGAGAGTAGTCACGTACCCGGATTCGTTCTTAAAGCCGATCGCCGGATTCCGCGCAGGAAGGTCTCGCAACATCGGTTCACCCCGAACCAATAAGCCAGCTCACGATAATCCGCGGCATCGAAGATCGCGATATCAGCATCCTTGCCGGGCTCGAGACTTCCCTTGCGCGCCTGCAACCGGAGCGCGCACGCGCCGTTGAAAGTGGCGGCCGTGATCGCCTCGGCGGGCGACATCTTCGTGTGAGTGCAGGCTGCCGAAAGCACGAAGGGCATGGACGGCGTGGGCGCGGTGCCGGGATTGTAATCCGTGGCCAGCGCCACGGCGACCCCGGAATCGATCAGCTTGCGCGCGGGCGGAAAGGAGCGAAGGCCTAAGAAATAGTTGGCTGCGGGAAGCAGGGTCGCGACCGTGTCGGAGTTTCCCAGCATCACAATATCTTCCTCACCGGCGAAATCCATATGATCCAGCGACGCCGGACGCAACTTCATCAGCGGCGCAAGTGTGGTGGGTGTGAGCTGGCAAACATGGGCGCGCACGTCGAGACCGTTATCGACGGCCGCACGCAGGATGCGCTCCGACCGTTGCAAATTGAAGGCGCCGCGCTCGCAGAAGACATCCACGAATTCCGCCAGCTTGCGCTTTGCCACCGCGGGAACCATCTCGTCGCAGATGAGGCGCACATATTCATCATGGTTCTCGCGATACTCCGGCGGGAACACATGCGCGCCCAGGAACGTCGCGACAACTGTTCCCGGCCACCGCCTGGAAGCCGCGCGAATTGCCTCCAGCGACTTGATCTCTGAGTCCAGGGTGAGACCGTAGCCCGACTTGGCCTCCACCGTCGTCGTTCCCTGAGCGGCCATTTCGTCGAGAGCGCGGACGACGTGGGCGGCCAGCGCTTCCTGCGACGATTCGCGGACCCCGCGCAGGCTGGCGCGAATGCCTCCGCCCGACGCGGCAATCTCTTCATAGCTTGCGCCGGCGATGCGCTTCTCGAAATCAATCAGGCGCGGCGTGGTGAAGACAGGATGGGTGTGGGAGTCGACAAAGCCCGGCAGCACGACCTTGCCGGAGCAGTCGATCTCTTCGGCGATGGTTTGCTTCAGGATCTCGCGCTTCGCGACTTCGTCGGTCTTGCCCACCGCGACGATCTTTCCGTCCGCAATGAGGGCAGCGCCATCTTCGATGATGGCAAGGTCCTGCATCCGCGGGCCGCGGCGAGGGCCGCCATCACCGCCCCGCAGGGTCAGCAGCTGGGAGGCGTGGGTGAGAAAGAATGCGGCGGGATGTGGGTTTTCCGAATGCAACGCGTTTATCGTGGTTCGTTCAGGATGACGACG
>PLBD01000490.1 GCA_003135315.1 Acidobacteriaceae bacterium
GATCCTGAACGCAAGGGACTGCTCTACGCCGGAACCGAAACCGGCGCGTTCGTCTCGTTCGATGATGGCGAGCAGTGGGGCACGCTACAGCAGAATATGCCGACGGTTTCCGTGCGCGACATGGTCGTGCATGGCGACGACCTAGTCGCCGCGACCTACGGGCGCGCTTTCTGGATTCTCGATGATTTAAGCCCGCTGCGCCAGATCAACGAGCAGGTCGCAAGGTCGAAAGTTCATCTCTTCCAGCCGGCGAAGGCAATTCGCCTGCGCAACGACATGAATCAGGACACCCCGCTGCCGCCCGAGATGCCCGCGGGCGACAATCCTCCAACCGGCGCGATTCTGGATTATTACTTCAGGTCTGCGCCCTCCGGCGATGTGTCAATCGCCATCTACGATCAAAAGGGGCAACTGGTTCGCCAGCTTTCGAGCAAGCCGGAGCCGGTCCGCACCGAAGAGCCGCCGCCCGTTCCCAACTACTGGCTCTATCATCCGACACCGCTGACGAAGAACGCCGGCATGAATCGCCACGTGTGGGACCTGCGCTACGCCGCGCCGGAGGCTATCCAGCACAGCTATCCGATCTCGGCTCTTTATGAGCAGACGCGTGCCGAGCCGCAAGGACCGTTCGTCGTGCCGGGCAACTATGAAGTTCGCCTCACGGTTGATGGCAAGACCTACAAGCAGCCGTTGACGGTGGAGATGGACCCGCGCGTCAAGGTGACGCAGGCTGAGTTGCAGCAGCAACTCGACTTCGCGCAGAAGGTCGACGGCCTGGTATCGCTGAGCTACAACTTCCACGAGCAGGCCGCGAAATTCCAGCACGAGGTTACCGATCGGCAAGCGGTTCTGCAGGTCAATAAGGAGGCGCTACCCGCGCTGCAAGCGGTGAAAGATTTCGGCGGGAGGGCGCTCAAGATTCAAGGTGAGGCGCAGCGGGGGTTTGGCGGGTTCGGCAAACCGAAGCCGACATTCGTGCTGATGAACTCGGAGCTGGCGTATCTGTCGCAAGCCATGAACCAGGCCGACGCGGCGCCAACCGACGCGATGCACGCCGCCTATCACGACTATTGCCAGGACCTGACGAAGCTTTCGCAGCAATGGTCCGATTTGATGAAGCAGGATTTGCCCGCCGTGAACGCGCAACTCAGCCAGCAGCATCTACAGCCGCTGCCGGAGACGATGCTAATGGGAACCGTGCCGGCGTGCGGTCAGTGAGAACGGCGCGAACGCAGCCGGTTGCTTGTGTAATGGCGATGTTACGCCAACAGTCTCGTGAGTTTTGACTTTGAGCTTGCGTCGCTGAGTGTTATCGCATGCGAGGGGTACAATCGTAACGCGAACAAGTGATGAGCCTATCTGTCCAAGTGCTGTTCGGCGCTCTCGTTATCCTTGGCTACCTTGGTTCTCCAGTCGGGCTGGTATGGGGCTGGCTGCGGTTAGTGAGAATGCCGAGGCAGCCATCTCTTTCAGCAAACCTGTCTCTTACTGGTTTTCTCCTTGCCACGGCATCCGGTCTTCTGGCGTTCGGCTCGATATTGTACGCACACGTGCATACGTTTCGCTTCTATGACCCCGTGCTTATGCGGATATTCGGAACAGGCTTTCTGCTGTCGTTGGGCGGAATTGTGATCGGCATCGGAGGCACTTGGAAATCAAACCCACTTCGCTGGCACGCCCCGATCTGCGGATTGACCACACTGGCCTTCTGGCTGATGGCTGCGACGGGTGAGTGAACTCTTCGTTTGCGTGTTAACTGTTGTAACCAGGCGATTGCGTAAGTTTGCGCCGTCTGTTCGCCGGTTAGCAAGGGCGTAAGGGCTTTTATCGACCATTTCGCAGACGTCGCTCAGAACCGATCCCTTACACACTTCCCACCGGCTGCGTGACCTCAGCCTCGATAGGCTCCAGGTACGCGGTGAAGTGCCGCAGGAACGGTGCCTGATGCGTAATCTTCATGCCGCGGACTTGCGCGCGGCGCTGCCACACTGCCAGCACCACCTCGATCACATAATCCACATGGCTTTGCGTATAAACACGGCGTGGAATTGCCAGCCGCACCAGGTCCATTTTGGCGGCCGCTCCAAACATCAGCGTGCCGATTTCCACCGAGCGGATGCCGCCTTCCAGATACAGTTCCGCTGCCAGCGCCACGCCGGGAAACTCATCCAGCGGAATGTGCGGTAGGAAGGCACGGGCATCAAGATAAATCGCGTGGCCGCCCGGCGGCAGCACAATGGGCACTCCCTGCTCGCTGAGGTGGTTGCCGAGATAAGCAGTCGAGGCGATGCGATAGCGCAGATAGTCCTCTTCCAGCGACTCCTGCACGCCGATGGCAACGGCCTCCAGATCGCGTCCGGCAAGACCGCCGTAGGTGGGATAGCCTTCCGTCAAGATCAGCAGGTCCTTCTCCTGCGCGGCAAGAATACCGTCGTTGGTGCACAGGAAGCCGCCGATGTTCGCCATGCCGTCTTTCTTCGCCGACATGGTGCAGCCGTCGCCCAGGGCGAACATCTCCTGCGCGATCTGCTTGGGCGTCTTGGCCGCGTAGCCTTCTTCCCGCAGCTTGATGAAGTACGCATTCTCCGCGAAACGGCAGGCGTCAAAATACAGCGGGATGCGATGCTTCCGGCATACGGCGCTGACGGCGCGCGCATTCTCCATGGAAAC
This sequence comes from Acidobacteriaceae bacterium, assembly GCA_003135315.1. Classification (GTDB taxonomy): domain Bacteria; phylum Acidobacteriota; class Terriglobia; order Terriglobales; family Acidobacteriaceae; genus Bog-257. The sequence goes on from PLBD01000490.1 coordinate 2,671, forward strand.
TGGCTGGCCTCCGCCGGAATTGTTCGTGATGGTAAGCATCACCAGCG
>PLBD01000264.1 GCA_003135315.1 Acidobacteriaceae bacterium
TCATCATCATCGACGAGCTCGCCGACTTGATGATGCTCGACGGCCAGAATGTCGAGGCTTCCATCACGCGCCTGGCGCAGATGGCGCGCGCTGTCGGCATCCACCTCGTGCTGGCCACGCAGCGGCCCTCGGTCGATGTCATCACCGGACTGATCAAGGCGAACTTCCCGGCGCGTATCTCATTCCGCGTTGCCACCAAGGTCGACTCGCGTACTATCCTTGATTCCAACGGAGCCGAGGCGTTGCTCGGCCGCGGCGACATGCTCTACCTGCCTAACGGCTCTGCCCGCGTGCATCGCGTGCACGCTCCGCTGGTCACCGAAAAAGAGATTGCGGCTGTGGTCGAGTTCTGGCGCTCTCAAGGCACGGCGCAGTATCAGGAGCAATTCCTGGAAGCTCCGCGCGAAGATGGCAACTCCGGAGGCGGTGGCGGGGACGGGAGTGGTGGGAGCGGCGACGAGAACGACGAACTTTACCAGGACGCTGTGCGCATTGTGTTGGAGTACGGCAAGGCTTCGACGTCGCTGTTGCAGCGCCGTCTTCGCATCGGCTATGGCCGCGCCGCCCACCTCATCGACCTGATGGAGCGCGACGGCATCGTGGGCGCAGCCGACGGCCCCAAGCCCCGCGAACTGCTGAAGCGTCCCGACTGGCTCAGCGAAGTGGAAGACGCCCTGCGCTAGGCGTGCCTAATTTACCGTGGAGATGCTCCGTGGTTCTTGCTTCGAGTTATGAACCACCCTACCACTAATACTCCAGCCGCGATCACTAAGAGAACTATCCACGCCCCAAAGCTGGCGATAATGCGTTGCCACAATGTCCCCTGACCCTCGGAAATGCTGAGCTGAATTGAAATAACGCCGCCGAGGGCCCCTAATAGAGTCAGAAATATCAGCCCAACCCCAGCGATCTGACTGGCGTTCCAAGGCCGCCTCAGCAGATTTCGCCAGAGTCTAGCCTCATTCGCAGCCGTGTCCGGAAACACGATATTGCGTTGCCGCGCCGCAATATCGTGTTCCAATCCGCTGTGCCTGTGCTTCATATATGTCGACCGCCAATATGAGCGCTGCTATTTGGGGCTGGCGTTGGGCGCCTGGCCTTGGTCCTTCTTCGTGATCCCCAGGAGCTCCACTTCAAAAATCAGGGTCTCATCCGGCCCGATGGCATCGCCCGCGCCGCGCGCGCCGTAAGCCAGGTCCGGAGGTAGAACCAGCTGCCACTTCGATCCCACGGGCATCAATTGCAACGCCTCGGTCCATCCCTTGATCACGCCGGTCACAGGAAATGTTGCCGACTGTCCCCGCTTGTAGGAGCTATCGAACTCCGTTCCATCGATCAGCGTGCCTTTATAATTGCACTCCACGGAGTCGGCCGAGGTAGGTTTCGGTCCAGTGCCCTCTTTCAAAATCTTGTATTGCAGTCCGCTGGGCAACGTCACAACACCTGGCTTGCTCTTATTGGCCGCCAGAAAGGCGTCGCCGTCCTTCTTGTTGGTCGCCCCCGCCTGCTGCCGCTGCGCGTCCGCCTTCTGACGCAGTTGGCCCTGCAGTTCCATAATCGTAGCCTGCGCCTGTTCGTCGGTCATCAGGGTCTTGCCGCCCGCCATCGCGTCCTTCAAACCGCGGGTCAAAAGGTTGGTGTCGATATCGAGGCCGTCCTTGTGCAAGCCTCTGCCTATATTCAGCCCGATCGCGTAGCTAAGCTTGTCCTTCTGGGTGGGCAACGCCGCGTCCCCCGAGCTTCCTGCCGGTGACTGGGTTTTGGCTGCCGGAGCGGTTTTTGCCGCTGGAGCCGATTGTGGGTTCGCCGATTGTTGGGCCATCGCGCTTCCAAGCAGGATGGCACCAGCCGCCAGTACAGTTACTCCTGAGTTTAATAATTTGAGCATACGAGCATTGTTACATGCTGCGGCACATCCGCAAAGCCGCGAGCGCCGTTCTTAACGGTGTCATCCGGAGCGGAGGCGACCCGTCTTTGGTCGCCGGCGTCGAAGGCCCCCTATCGCCGCCTGCCCCACTCCTTCGCGACTTTCGAATGAGCCGGAGAACATGTCTACCGCACAATGTAGTACGCCAGTACGAACGCCACGATGTCCTCGGGAATGGCGATAAAAATGTCCTTCACCTTAAGACCGTTATCCAGCGCGCGGCGGATGTGGTAACCCCCATAGGTTCCGATCAACGCGCCGACGATGCCGAGCACCGCTCCCATGATTGGCGTCGCCGCGGCCGCGGCATAGATGCAGGCGCCGCTCAATCCTCCCATGATGATCCGCGCGATTAGACCCGGCGGCGCGGTCCTTGGCGGCGTCTTGGGCAGCACGTCGGAAACCAGTTCCACCATTGCCAGCAGGGTGAAAATACCAACCGTGATCGGCGATCCCATGAACGCCAGCGGCGTTCCCGCCAGGTTGATCCAGTGCAGATAGGCCGCCCAGGACACAAACGCAGGTGCCGTCAGCGCTCGCAGTCCCGCAACAATTCCAATACCCACAGCCAATAGCAAAGCGTGATTCATCGTCGGAATTCACCGTCCTTTGCCCAAAAAGCCGGGCGAAATCACAACTCCAACTCAAGATGCCGGACAGGGCCAATGGTCGCAACCAATTGGCGGGAGGTAGGAAACTGACTAGGTTGCTCGAACCACCAACAGCCGGGATCACAACAAAAAAGGCACAGCATTAGCCGCGCCTTCCTTCGATTCTCCAATCGCAATTCATGCCCAGCGCCCCTTGGGCACTGGCCGCTGGGCACCGGCAACTGGCGACTGTTCTAGTTCGGCTTGCGCGGCATAATCTGTTCATCGCGCATAAAGAACTGCGCCGAGCACCGTTCCGAGCCGCAGATTACCGGCAGCAATCCGCCCACCTGCTTGCGCGTGACCAGCCCCAGTTGTCCGCACGACGGGCACGACAGCACTGCCCAATAGGGATCGTCCTTTTCGCCCACGTCGCCGGCATTCTCCAACACGAAGATGGTTCCAGGCTCCATCTGTTCGGGGATCCACTCGTTCAAAATGCTGAGTTCTCCGATCATGTGCCCTCCTCTAGTACCAGGGTCCCCGTCAGGTACCGCTTTTGCGGTTGGCGGGGTGGTAGAACCGTTCAAGAAGCCTTGCCGCGTCGTTCCATAAGATGACGAATTGAACCGTTGCGCTTTCCCGCCGCGCGCGTTTCGGCGCGCTTTGGCGCCCTCCGTTGCGAGCTGCCCTGCCGCTCCGTGAACTCTGCTCTTACACCCCGCGACCGCGCTCCGCCCGCGCTTTCGATTGGCTCTAGGACTCGCTGGATCGCGTCGCTCAGGCACACCGATAACATCGGCTGGCGCGCGTTCTTCAGCAGGTCGACCACGCCGCGGGCCGAATCCTCCAGGTAGATGTGCCGGCCATCGGTCAGCAGATGGTATTCCGAGGCTGCGCTCACCGTCTCCACCAGTCTCTTGCCCAGCTCCTTTTGCAGGAAGCGGATCACGCGCCGGATCTTCTGCAGCGAGAAACCGCGCTGCCGCAGTTCGCGCAACACGGCCACCTCGGCCAGGTCGTCGAGCGAGTAGATGCGCTGGTGACCGGTCCGCGCTGGCACCACGATGCCCTGTTCATCCCACCACTGCAGCTGGCGCGGGCTGATGCGGGTCAGCGCCACCACTTCCCGCGTTGTGAACGTCTGCTGCATCCTTCGCCACCCAAAACAAATCCTGTACAAAATGTTTCAAACATCATAGTGCACTTCCATGCTCTGTCAATATGAATTGTTGACTAAACCGGCACCCGAGGCTGTGAATATCTCAAGACAGTGGCTAGTGGTCAGTGGCAGGTGGCCAGAGGTCATCGACGGCTTCTATTTACTGGTTACGGCAAGGAACGGCTTGCGTCACGTCACCCTGTGAGCTTTGTACTTCTCGCCCGGTCGTCTCCGACCCGATGATGGAGTGTAAGAATCATCTAGCCACTGGCCACTGTTTTTCGGAGGCTTTCCTTGGAACCATTTCGCTATCACGCATTCGTCTGCACTCAGGAAAAATCTGAAGGAGTTCCCTGCTGTTCCGCGGCCGGTTCGTTCCGCGTTCTGGACGCGCTGCATGGCGCGCTTGGCGCTCAAGGCCTCGCCGACGAGGTACAGGTTTCCAGTTGCGGCTGTCTTGGCATCTGCGACAGCGGCCCGGTGATGATCGTCTATCCCGAGGGCGTCTGGTACACCAAGCTGACCGCCAACGACGTGCCTGAGATCGTCTCCTCGCACTTCCAGGCCGGCAAGAAGGTCGCGCGCCTGGAACGCAGCGACGAGGGCATGAAGGCCGAGATCCTCGATCATCGCAATAAATATCTCGCCATGCTGAAGGGCAAAGACGCAGCCGGCGTCTTGCCGGACGACGTCACCGAAATGATTCGCGGCTTTATGGCCAGCCGCGCCATTCTCACCGCATTTGAGCTCGACCTGTTCACCGCTGTTGGCGACGGCGGCACGGCCCAGCAGATTGCCGGCAGAATTCAGTGCGCCGTTCGCGCCACCGAAATCCTGCTGAACGCCCTGGTCAGCCTGAAGCTGCTTCAGAAATCCGGCGACAACTACACCAACACGGCGCTGGCCGCGCGCTTCTTCGTCGAGGGCACGCCCGACAGTGCGCGCATGGCGCAACTGCACATGGCCAACCTCTGGAAGCGCTGGACGACTCTGACCGAGGCGGTCAAGGCCGGCACCAGCGTCGCTCCCCCCGCCGGCAACGGCTCGGTGAAGCCCTTCATCGCCGCCATGGACCACAACGCTCGCGGTCGCGCGCGCGCCGTAGTGCAGGCTGTCGAAGTCAACGGCGCCAGGCACCTGCTCGATCTCGGCGGCGGTTCCGCCGCCTACTCTATCGCCTTCGCCAAAGCCGCTCCTGGCCTGCAGGCGGAGGTTGTCGACCTGGCCGACGTCCTGCCCATCGCGCAGGAACATATCCGCAAAGCTGGAATGGCCGATCGCATCACCACGCGCGCCGGTGACATGCTCACCGTCGCTCTCGACGCCGGCAAGTATGATCTGGTCCTGCTCTCGGCCATCTGCCACATGTTCTCTCCCGAGGAGAACCGGCAGTTGCTCGCGCGCGCCTACCAGGCTCTCGCGCCGCACGGACGGCTCGTAATCTCAGACTTCATTCTTGATGCCGACAAAACCGCGCCGCGCTTCGCTGCTCTTTTCGCGCTGAATATGCTGGTCGGCACACGCGCCGGCGCCAGCTACAGTGAGCCGGAATACGATGCCTGGCTGAAGGAAGCCGGATTCGGCGAGACCAAACGCGTGCGCTTGCCCGGCCCGGCGAACTTGATGATCGCGGCCAAGTAGGAGGAAGGAGTTCCGAGTTCGAATCTGGCGAGTCTTGCTAACTATTGCTAAGCACGATAAAATCGTGCTCCATGCGGACCACCAAGACCCTCTCGATCACCATCCCGCCGGAGATGCTCTCTCGCGCCGAAGCCCTGGCCAAGAAAGAAAACCGGACGATGAGCGAACTTATCCGCGAAGCGCTGCGCTATTACGAACGGCAACGCTGGTGGGAAGAGTCCAATGCCTTCGGCCGCGCCAGTGCTGCTGCAACTAGTGTACGGAATGAGGAAGATGTGGTGCGCGCTGTCCATGAATATCGCGCAGCGCAGCGCGGCCGCAAGAAGCGCTCTGCATGATTCGGGTTGTTCTGGATAGCAATGTTTATATTTCCGCCCTGTTATTTGGAGGCAATCCCAGGCGGTTGATTGCTTTGGCCGAAGATGGTCTTGTGGAGCTATATGTCTCTAAGCAAGTCCAGAGTGAGGTCGAGCGGGTGCTCGCAGTCAAGTTTCGCTGGCCCACTCAGAGAGTTCTCAACGCTGCAAACTACCTCTGGTCACTGACTCACAGCATTGAGCCACAGACGATCCTGAACGATTGCGTGGACCCCGACGACAACCGCGTCCTGGAGTGTGCGGTGGAATCCCACGCGGACTGGATCGTAACTGGCGACCAGCATCTGCTGGCCTTGCACCCGTATCGCGAGATCACGATCGTTACTCCGCGACAGTTTCTCGACAGCGGAGCGTGGAAGAGAAACCGGTAAAACAAGTGCCCCACTCATTCGCGGTTTTCGAATGAGTGGGGATTTTCAGTGGAATTGCGGAGAAAATCCCGGGGCCCTTAGGACGCGCTACACCCCGATTACGCCCACCAGTTCCTTCACCGAGTCGGCGCTCTTCTGCAACGCGGCCTGCTCTTCCGGCGTCAGCTTGATCTCGATGATCTTCTCGATGCCATTGGATCCCAGCTTGCACGGCACGCCGATGAACAGCCCGCTGATGCCGTACTCGCCTTCCAGGTACGCCGCGCAGGGGACGATTTTCTTCTTGTCTTTCAGGATCGCTTCCACCATCTCGGCAACCGCAGCCGACGGCGCGTAGTAGGCGCTGCCCGTCTTCAGGTGCTTCACGATCTCGGCGCCGCCGTCGCGCGTGCGCTGCACCAGCCGGTCGATGGTGGCCTTATCCATCAACTCGGTGATGGGAATGCCCGCAACCGTCGAGTAGCGCGGCAGCGGAACCATGGTGTCGCCGTGGCCGCCCAGCACAAA
>PLBD01000299.1 GCA_003135315.1 Acidobacteriaceae bacterium
CGGCGCTGACGGCGCTCGCATTCTCCATGGAAACTGGCTGGCCTCCTCCGGAATTGTTCGTTATGGTAAGCATCACCAGCGGAATGCGCTGGCGTCCCACGCGCTCGATCAATTCCTCCAGCCCGGCGACGTCCATATTGCCCTTGAAGGGATGCCACTTTGCGGGCTCGCGCGCTTCCGCAATCGGCAGGTCAACAGCTTCCGCGCCGATGAACTCGATGTTGGCGCGCGTCGTGTCGAAGTGTGTGTTGTTGGGGATGACATCGCCCTTCTTGCAGGCCACGCTGAACAGAATGCGCTCGGCGGCGCGTCCCTGGTGGGTGGGAATCACGTGCTGATAGCCGAAGATGTCCTGGACGGAGTCGCGGAAGCGATCGAAGCTGCGGCTGCCCGCGTAGCTCTCGTCGCCCTGCATGATGGCCGCCCATTGCCGCGTGGACATGGCGCCTGTACCCGAGTCGGTCAGCAGGTCGATCAGGACATCGTCGGCGGGAAGCAGAAACAGGTTATAGTGCGCGGCTCGCAACAGCGCTTCGCGCTGTTCGCGCGTAGTCCAGCGGATGGCTTCCACACTCTTGATGCGAAACGGTTCAATGATGGTCTTACGTGGCATGAAGGTTCCCCTTGCGCAATCTCCATGCTGGCGCGTTTAGCCGGAACGTGCAGTGACACCGGTCACAGCGTCTTGCTTGCGCGGTTTGCGAAATCAGCCGGATCCCGAACCGGAATCAGAGGTGTGGTTGCAGCTCGGTGGCGCTGCGGGCCGCCTGGTTGGCCAGTTCATTGGCATGGCGGTTTTGTTCCCGCGGGATGTATGCGATGGAAAACTCGATGGAGCGGGCCAGTTTGCGGCAGGTCCAGTTCAGGGAGTGCAGGCGCGAGCTGCGACAGGCGTACTCGCCGGTCATCTGCTTGACCATGACTTCCGAATCCGAGTACACGTGCAGCGTCTTGGCTTTGGCCTCAACCGCGTGCTGCAGGGCTTCCAGAAGGGCAACGTATTCGGCGACGTTGTTGTCCTGATGTCCAATCCACCTGGCGATGCAGGTGGTTTCGCCGTCAGGGCCTTCGATGACCACTCCAATGCCCGACGGTCCCGGATTTCCATGGGACCCGCCGTCAACATACGCTACCAAGTCGGACATTCGACTCCTAGTTAACCAAGATGCTTCAGAATGACGGATTCGTCAAGAAACAGATTTGATTCTCCTCGAATGGCGGCTTTTCGAGGCGACACTTCTGTGAAAAACATGTGAATTGATCTTGAATATCTCTCGCCGGGAAAGAAAACTCACTTGCACTCTATCGTTTGCCGGAAAAAATTCCCACACAAAAATAAGTTGTATTTGCACCAACCTTGGGCGTTGACAATTTTCATTCGTACGATAGGATCACTCTCGTCGACGGCAGAAAAGGGCGGGCAACAAATCGTAGCCAACCCGAAGTAAGCTGAGTGATCGGTTCTACGGGGCGACCCAAGGGAACCGCCAGACCCGAAAAAACCGACTGCACTGCGAGGTGTCAGCCGGGGTTNNGTGACGGTGCATGCATCCACGCCGGTGACTCCCTCGCAGGAGTTGGCGGCTAGAGCATAACCAAAGTCACAGCCTTTCTATTTTTCCCCAAACATCCGAAAACTTACCCTGCCGGCTCTCCGGCGTGCGGCCTCCTATCGGTTGTAGACCGGCAGCGGCCCGCGCAGGTTGCGCCACACTTCGTCGCAGGCCTTCAGCACGTCGTCGGGCAAAGGCCCATCGTCAAGCGTTGCCAGATTCTCATTGAGCTGCTCCAGCCGCGATGCGCCCAGGATGATGCAATCGCTGGCAGTGTGATGCAGCAGCCAATTCAGCGCCAAGCTGACCAGCGAACGTCCCGCCGATTGCGCGATCTTGCGCAACCGCTCGACTGACTGAAAGTATTGCTCGTGCCAATAGCGGTCCTGGTAAAGCTTATTGTTGTCGAAGCGCGTGCCGGGCGTGACCTTCTCCTGCTTGTGTTTCCCTGTGAGCAACCCTCCCGCCAGCGGGTTATACACCATGGTCGAAACGCCGAACTGTTTGCACATCGGCAGGTATTCCTGCTCGATGCCGCGGGCCAGCAGGTTGTACATGGGCTGCGAGATGTAAGGCGCAGGCCAGCCGCGCTCCTTCGCGAGGTATAGCATCTGTACCACCTGCCATCCGGCATAGTTCGACGACGCCGGATAGCGCACCTTGCCCTGCTTCACCAGCGATGCCATCGCCTCCATCGACTCCTCGAGGGGAACAACGTGGTCGGGCGCATGAAAGTAGTAGATGTCGAGATAGTCCGTGCCCAGCCGCTTCAGACTTTCGTCGATGGCACGCACCATGGCTTTGCGCGAAAGCCCCTGCTGATCGGCGTCTTCCCCCATCTTGAAGAACACCTTGCTGGCGATCACCAGGTGATCGCGCTTGCCCTTGATGGCATGGCCCAGCATGGTTTCGGCGACGCCCAGCTGGTACACGTTCGCCGTGTCGAAGAAGTTGATGCCGGCTTCGATACAGCGGTTCACCAGTTGGGTAGCGCCGGCCTGGTCGAGCGGCTTGCCGAAGGTCATGGTGCCAAAACAGAATCGCGAGACTTCCAGCTCAGTGTTCTTCAGCTTGATGACAGGGATATTCATAAGTCCTCGAGTTTTTCTTACTGGCAAGACTGAGTCAGATTCTCCCCGCAAGAAAATCCAGCGTCGCCGGCTAAACCCGTTTACAGCGGCTTCGACATGGTGATGAAGTGGATTGGCCGGGTTGCGTTCTTAACCACCTCCGCCGACTGCGTACCGGTTTCCACGAAGCCAAGCTTGCGATAGATCGCCGGCAGCTCCGTTCGTAAATTGACGATCCGGATATCCAGCGCCTTGCAGCCGGCGTTACGGCAATAATCCTCCGCCTCGCGCATCATGCGCCTGCCCAGCCCAGAACGCTGCCGTGCGGGATCGACCGAAAGCGTGCCGATGTACGCACGATCCCCGGTCACCCTCACGAACATGCAAGCCACCATCTCATCCCCATCCGTCAGCAGCAGGAATTTGCCATCCTGCATCATCTGCTGCACCTGTTCAGGATCAGTGCGGTCTCCGCTCTTGAAGAAGCGCTCGACCGCAAAGGCGCGGTTGATCAGCGAAACAATCCGCAGCAGGTCGGAATCGGATGCTTCGCGCACTGCATCTGTCACGTCTTTCATCGCGCGAATTGGCTACTCCTTGGGCGCGAGTCCCGCCTGGAAGACCACTTGATCGCTGGCCCAGAAGTTCAGTAGCGAGCACGCGCCGATCGTCACGAGGTTGGCCAGCATGTATTGCAGATGCAGCGAGCCCACCAGAAGGCGCATCAGCGCCAGGTTTCCCGCAATCGAGATCAGTCCGGTGGAGAGATTGAAGCGCAGCAGCCGCTGCAACGGCCCCGAGTTACCGTGGCTATTGCGGTCCGCCCAGGTGAAGTGTTCATGCCACAGAAAGTTGTGCAGCACCGCGCACTCCACCGCCAACCCGGTGGCCAGCAGATAGTTCAAGTGCAGCACCGTCCGGAACAAAAACAGAAAGCACAGTTGAACGCCAATGCCGATGAAGCCCACCATGTGGAACTTCAGCAGGCGGCGCAGCAGGCGAGCCCAGGCCTCGGTGGAGCTTAGAAAGGTCATGGCAGCCGCTGTTCACGATAGAGCTGCACACTGTGCCGGATCGTGGCGTAGATAAACATGATTCCCATTCCGAAGATTGCGACCACCCCACCGATATCGAACAGCAAAAACCTGTGGCCGGCGATGTGCGACCACGGGCCGCGCACATAGAGAGCAATGTTACCGATCGCCAGAATAATGCGGACCTCGGTCGGCCCCAGATTAAAAAACGACAAATGAAAGCTGCCGATGGTATAAGTTGCCAGGTAAACTTCGATCGCCAGCAACAGAAACGCGACCAGCAGCGCCATGGCGACCAGTGGCGTCATGTAGCCGGACGCCGCCAGTCCCGCCATCAGAACGGCTGAGCCAATGGCGTCGATAACGTGATCGACGTAGAACCCTTATCGCGGACGTTGGCGGTTGCGAAAGCGCGCGACCGTGCCGTCCAGGCTATCGCCGAACCAGTTCACCGCGAGAAACAGGATACCCCATAACAGCCATTGCCGGTTGTATCGCGACAGCCCATAGCTTACGCCCACCATGATCTGCGCAGCGAATCCTAAGAGCGTGAGGTGGTCGGAGTTGACCCACGCAGGCATGCGAGCCGCGAGCCAAGCCAGGACTCGCTTCTCCGCGGCCGTCACGAAGCTGACCTGAACCCGTGTGGCGTTCTTGAACGAGGATGCCGTAGTCGTTTTCCCGCCCGCCGGATCCGTGGCTATCGTCATGTTTGCAGAACTGCCTCTACCCTGCAGAGGACGTTATAGCACGGCTGTCTCATGCAGCAACTCGCCCTTGGCAAACCGCGCCGCACTTAGCACTTCGACATTATCGACGACACGGGTCTTCCCGTGGAGGATCAAATCGGCCACCATCCTGCCGGTCGCGGGCGAGTGCATCACGCCATGGCCGCTGAATCCGTTGGCGCAAAAGAAACCTTCCAGTTCCGCTACCGGCCCGATAATGGCGTGATGGTCGGGCGACATCTCGTAGAGTCCCGCCCAGGCCCGCTTGGGGTTCACCGCGAGGTTCTCAAAGCAGGGAACGCGGTCGGCTGCCCGCGTCAGCACCTTCTCGATGAAGGATGGCTCGAAATCCATTTTGTATCCGGGCGTCTCCGTGGGATCGTTCCATGCCAGCAGAAATCCCAGACTCTCAGGCCGGAAGTGAAAGCCGGTGCTCATATCGACCACCATGGGCACCTCGTGCGACACACCGTCGAAAGGCTCGCTCGGGATCAGCATGCGCCGCATGGGCTCCACGGGAAGCCTGATTCCAGCCAGAGCTGCCGCCTCGGCTGCCCACGGGCCTGCGGCGTTCACCACAACCCGTGTGCTCACCGGACCCCGAGTGGTTTCCACCCCGGTGATTCCTGTACTGTTGTGGTTGATGGCCGTGACCTCGGCCGAGCGCCACAGTGTCGCGCCCTGCTCGCATGCGCGCGTGCTGAAGCCGACCATTACGCTGTATGGATCGACGAAGCCATCGGTCGGACAGAAGCTTCCGCCTAAAACATCATCGGCGCGCAGCTGCGGGATGATGCTGACAATGTCATCGCGCATCATCATGCGGGCTTGGGTCAGTCCAAGCGACTTTTGCAGCGCCTGGTTGGTCCGCAGATATTCCAGATGTGACGGCCTGGTGGCGACGAACAGATAACCCTGATCGCGGTATCCGGAAGGATGCCCCAGCCGCTCTTCGAACGCCGCAAAAAAGGGAATGGAGTACAGCGACATCTGAATGTTCGGCTTGGTGGCGAATTGCGCGCGCACTCCGCCCATGCTCTTGCCGGTGGAACCTTTGCCCTGGTGCGATTCGCGCTCAACCATCAGCACGCTGCGGCAACCGCCCTCCGTCAGGTGCCACGCGATACTGGAACCGACAATCCCGCCACCAATTATGACCACTTCAGCCGTCTGCATTTCGGGGCCGTTGTCCTCCGAGCCATTGTATCTGTGCGGCCGCCGTGCCGCAGAGGCGTAACCACGCCAACTTAAGGGTGTCACATCTTCGCGTGACACACCTCACAGACCCATGTTCTTCAACCGCTTAGCCTGAGGTATCGGGGTCCCAAAATCATCACTCAGCAATTAGCGACCTGCTAATAGCAAACAACGGGTCGCGCTTCGCCGTCGAACTGCAGAGTTGGTGTGGCTGTTTGTTAATTGCCAGTTGCGAAGGAATTTCCATGCCTGTCGTAAACGCTTTCTCCAAAGCGGTTGTGCGCGATTTTTCCATCGAAGAACTTGAGCAGGCCGCCCGCCTGATGCGGGGCTACGACCTCGTGGCGCTCTGCGCCGCTGGCTCCGGCCACTCCGGAGGCACACTCTCCATGATGGAGATCGTCGCCGCCCTCTATCTCAAGGTCGCTAAGCACGACCCCAACAACCCTGAATGGCAACATCGCGACCGCGTTATCTGGTCGGCCGGGCACAAGGCCCCGGCGCTGTACCTGGGGCTGGCATTCGCTGGCTACTTCCCCATCGAGGACGTCGTCACGCTGCGCAAGCTCTACTCGCCCTTCCAGGGCCATCCCCACCGATTGAAGCTGCCGGGCGTCGAGGTTTCCAGCGGCTCGCTGGGCCAGGGCCTCAGCGTCTCGGTCGGCATGGCGATCGCCGCCAAGCTCGACCAGGACGACCACACGGTGTTCTGCATCATGGGCGACGGCGAGCAGCAGGAAGGCAACATCTGGGAAGCGGTGATGGAGGCTTCGCACTATAAGCTGGACAACCTGGTCGGCATCATCGACCGCAACCGCCTTCAAATCGACGGCTGGGTCAAGGACGTGATGGATGTTGAACCCTTACCGGAGCGCTATCGCAGCTTCGGTTGGGAAGTCATTGAGATCGACGGCCATGACATGCAGCAGGTCGTAAGCGCCTTGCAGAAAGCCAAGGGCGTTCCAGTTCCCGGCAAGCCGACCGTGATCATCGCGAACACGGTAAAGGGCAAAGGCGTCAGCTTCATGGAGAACGTTGCTGGATGGCACGGCAGAGCCCCAAGCTATGAAGAGATGGTGAAGGCGCTCGACGAACTCGAACTCAAGGACGTCATCGCCTATGACGCTCTGCTGAAACAGGCGGACCAGTATCAGGCGGAGGTTGACGCGACGCTGGCGGCCAAAATGCCCCGCTTCTCGTGCGATTACTGGTGGAACAAACGCAGCGAAATGAAGGTCAAGATGGAGCCCACGCGTAAGGGCTTCGGCCTCTCCTTGAAAAACAACGGGGACGACGAACGGGTGGTTTGCCTCGGACTCGACATCTCCGGATCCATCACCATTAGCGACTTCTACTCGGGCAATGCGGAGCGCAAAGACCGCTGGATCAGCTTGGGAATTGCCGAGCAGTCGGCCACCGCCGTAGCCGTGGGACTGGCGCGCGACGGCAGGCTGCCCGTTTTCGGTACCTATGGAACGTTTGCCGCAGCCCGCAACCTCGATCAGATTCGCGTCTCCATCTGCTATGGCGACTTCAACGTGCTGATCGCCGGGGCCCACGGTGGAGTCTCCGTCGGTCCTGACGGCGCAACTCACCAGGCGCTGGAAGACCTGTTCGCGATGTGCGGGCTGCCGAACATGTCGGTGGTCGTACCCTGCGACGCCATCGAGACCCGCAAGGCCACCGACTACCTGCTGCTGGAGCACGTTGGCCCGAAGTACATCCGCTTCGCCCGCGAGGCCACGCCCATCGTCACTCGCGAAGACACACCATTTGTGTTCGGCGTGGCCAATATCAGCCGCCTGCGCGGCCAGGCGCCCGACATGATCGACGCCTTCGAGACTGTGCTGGCGACCGACTACGAAGACGAACAGGAAGATCTCAGCATCATCGCTTGTGGTCCCATGGTGCCCGAAGCCATGCGCGCGGCTTGGATCCTGAAGGAGGAGTTCGGATACGAAACGCGCGTGATCAACCTTCACACCATGAAGCCGATTGATAAGGAAGCCATCATTCGCGCCGCCAGGGAAACGGGCGTGATCGTCACCGCGGAAGAGCACCAGATCGGCGCTCTGGCCTGGCGCGTGAGCGGCATCCTCACCGAGAGTCCCGAGTTGTTCGGCATCCCAATCATCACCGGCGCTATTGGCGTGAAAGACCGCTTCGGCGATTCCGGAGCTCCCTGGGAGCTGATCAGGGAATTCGAGGTCAGCGCCGAGCACATTGCGCAAAAGGCGGTCGAGCTGCTCTCGGTTGCGAAAGCAAGGCAGGAAGACGAGCGGCTGGAACTGGCCCACTAAACGGATACCGTGCAACTTTCTGCCGGATTGGCATCACTGGCAGACATCCGAGCCCGAGGGGCGGAACAGAAGTTAGCCCAGGACGTAAGTCTTGGGTAGCGGATGGTTTTGAGATTGAGCCCCTTCAGGGGCGGCACAGATACGAAGGCGTCAGCAGAGCCAGCGGGTGGGTTTGTCAATTGCTTAGTGCTAACCGATGTTTCTCCAAATTCATTTTGCCCGCAAGCTGCGGATAGCTCGGTTCTTCGCCCAGTTCTACGCTGTGAACATGCAAACCGAACTGCAGAACAAGTGGCAGCAAGTGGTGGCGCGCGACGCCCGCCAGGACGGGCGTTTCGTTTTCGCCGTGCGGACAACCGGAATCTATTGCCGGCCTTCGTGCCCAAGCCGACGACCACGCCGGGACTCAGTGGAGTTCTTTGCTGGCCCCAATGAAGCCGAGCGCGCGGGTTATCGTGCCTGCTTGCGCTGCAAGCCAACGCAGATTTCCGCCCAGGCGCAGTATGTGATCCACACTCGCCAATTGCTCGACAACGCCGAAGGAGTCGTGACGCTGAGAGAACTCAGCCAGCGAGTAGGCCTCAGCCCGTTTCATCTGCAAAGACTGTTCAAGCGTGCAACCGGGCTCAGCCCGCGCGAATACCAGGCGGCCCGTCGCATGCAACATGTGAAGACTGGGCTGCGCAAAGGCGAGGACGTCACGACCGCGCTTTATGACGCCGGCTTTGGCTCACCCAGCCGTCTGTACGAAAAGGCGCCGCAACAGCTCGGGATGACACCCGGCGAATACCGGCGAGGCGGCGCCGGCGCGAACATTGCGTTTGCCGTTGCTCCCACTCCACTGGGCCGCCTGCTGATTGCTGCGACGGAACGGGGGCTGTGCGCCGTGCGCTTCGGGAACGACGCATCCGATCTGGAGAGCGATCTGCGAAAGGAGTTCCACGCGGCCGAAATACATCGCGATGATACAGCGATGCGCCAATATGTCGAGCCGCTGCTGGCCACTGTGCGGGGAGAAAACACCGCTATTGACTTGCCCCTTGATGTGCGTGCCACCGCGTTCCAGATGAAGGTATGGGAAAAGCTGCGCCAGATTCCACGCGGCGAAACGCGCAGTTACAGCGATGTCGCCCGCGAGATTGGCAAGCCCGGCGCAGCGCGTGCCGTGGCCCGGGCCTGCGCCTCGAATCCGATTGCCTTGTCCGTGCCGTGTCACCGGGTAATCCGCAGCGACGGAGATCTCGCCGGATATCGTTGGGGCATTGCGCGAAAGAAAAAGCTGCTGGAGCGCGAGCGGGCAAGTTCCTAACCGGAACCTGTGACGGCTGTTTGGAATGAATCTGAACTAAAAGCTTCAGAGCGCCTTCAGCAACATGCAAGTGACGTCATCGTGTTGCGGAGCATTGCCGGCGAAGCGGTCCAGATCGACCATGATGCTGTTCAGCAGCGCCGCCGGCGTCAGCAGAACGCCCGACTGGAGCATTGCGATCAGGCGTTCCTCGCCGTATTCCTGTTGAGCGCTATTTTCCGCCTCAACAACACCATCCGTAAAGATTGCCAGCCAGTCACCGGGTTGCAGAGTGACGGTTGCCGATTCGTAAGGCGCATCCTCCAGGATGCCTAGCGGCACACCGCCAACCTGCAAGCGCTCGATAATTCCTGACTGGCGGCGAAGCATCGGATTGTTGTGTCCGGCGTTGACATAGGCCAGTGCGCGGTCTGCTGGATTGTATTCGGCGATGAATGCAGTGGTGAAGCGACGGCCGTTCTGGCTGTTGCTGCAAGCGTAACGATTCATGCGGCCCACCAACTCGGTCAGGGTGCCGGGGGTTGTGCAGAGCGTCCTCAAACTCGCCTGAAACGTGGCCATCAGCATGGCTGCCGGCACGCTCTTGCCGGCCACATCAGCAATGGCAATCAAAAAAGTCTGGTCGTGCTTGCCGGAATCGGGCCGTGCGAAAACGTCATAGTAGTCGCCAGCGACAGTGTTGGCCGGGCGCGTGGTGAAGGCAATCTCCAAACTAGGCACCGGCGGAGGACTGGCAGGCAACAGCCAAGCCTGAATCTCCTTGGCGATCTGCAGATCGCGTTTCATTACTACGCGATCGGCCACTTCCAAGATCAGCAGAGCAAACATCAACAAGCCGCCGAAGAAGTGGAAGTCGAGCGCGAACGAGCGGACTTCACCCGAGTGCGTCGTCCACGTCATCTCCCCACCGGGAAAGATCACCAGCACAAGGGCGACCAGCAGGAGAACACGTCGCGCCGGAGTCAGCTTCTCCAGAATCGCCCAGAAGAACTGGGTCCCGACATTCAGGGCGTGCCTTCCCTTGGGCACTCCAGCCACCCGGGTCGAGTCCACTTCCTTGGAGTAGAGCTGGTAGCTGGAGCGAGCATCGGCGCTAAACTGCGACCATAACTGCCCTAGCTGCATGCCATCAGTCACGCGCTGCCAGAAGCGGTCGAGGCGTTGCATAAGAGTGCTGACGTGCGCCTCGAACGGTTTCTTGGACCGGGGCACAGGGGAACGGTGAGGATTGGTGGTCATGCGAACAGAAAAACGATTATCGAAGTTCGAGGGTAAGGAGCACGCCCAACGCTAGCGCACGGCGCGAGGGGCTATTCTCCGCCGGTTACGCGGCAACCCACTATTGCAATCGTTCCGGCCTGACCTGCTCATCCAGAAAAGCCACCGACTGCACGCCTGAGACCTCGAAGCGTTTGCGGCAGCGAGGGTTCTTGCAGGCCACCAGATCGTCGCGCCGCACCATATAGGAGCGGGCCTTGGCAAACCTGGCGCGGTCGCGCTCGTCGGCGCGTGGCGGCAACTGGCGGCGCTTGGTGCGGACGAACCAGCCCAGATCGTACTCCCCAGACTGATGACAGTGAGGACAACTCAGAGTTGCCTTCTTCATCTCCTGCCGCTCGTCATAAAAATCGCGCTCTTCCATTCCCGCCTCCGCTTCGAAACGCCACAAGCCGTGAAGCCACCAGTCAGCAGCATTAGAACACAACTACCGCGAACCCAGTGGGCACGGAGAAGCTGTCCAATAGGAGTATCAGACATTTCTAAGTCGCCACGCAAACGGATTTGCACTGTACTGGACTCGAATTCCCTGATGGGAGTCGTGGTGTGCCTCTTTAGCAGTGGTGAGCGAGCGCCGCGATGGCCAAAACCAGCCACATCCTCTTCTACTATGCTGGAACAGTTACACTTTGATCGATGGCCCGCACCACTATCCTGGAGTACCTGGACAACTTCCGCGAGCATTCGCGTGAGGTCGCCTATGTCCATCGCCGAGGATATCGCACTCAACGCTGGACCTATGGCGACGTGATCGCCAATGCCCACCGCTTCGCGCGAGAGTTGGAAGCCCGCGACATCGGCAAGAACGACAAGGTGCTCATCTGGGGGGAAAACTGCGCCGAATGGATCGCTGTGTTCTTCGGATGTCTCTTGCGCGGGGCGATCGTCGTTCCGATTGACAAAGTTGCAGCTCCTGACTTTGCACGGCGTATCGCGCAGCAGGTCGACGCCAGGCTATGCGTGGGCTCTGCGCAGAACCAGATTCCCGGCGTCGCCTGGTTCCATCTCGAAACCCTGCGCGAGGAGACCGCCGCGCGCTCGGACTCACCGGTAGCTCCCCCGGAACTCTCGCGCAGTGGCATCGTCGAGATCGTCTTTACTTCGGGTACAACCGCCGAGCCGCGCGGTGTGGTCATCTCCCACGGCAACATTCTGGCAAACCTGGAACCGCTGGAGCGCGAGATTGGCCGCTATCTACGCTACGAACGCATCTTCCATCCATTGCGTTTTCTGAACCTGTTGCCGCTCAGCCACGTCTTCGGACAGTTCCTGGGAATTTTTCTGCCCCAACTGCTGGCGGCGACTGTGATCTTCCAGGACACATTGAACCCGTCCGAGGTCCTGCAAGTCATCAAGAAGGAACGAGTGTCGGTAGTCGTTGCCGTGCCGCGATTGATGGAGTCGCTCAAGGACAAGATCGAGCGCGACTTGGAAACGGACGGCAATCTGCCCTGGTTCCATCGTGAGTTCGCGGCCGCCAAGGACGAACACTTTGTGAGGCGCTGGTGGCGCTTCCGGCAACTGCATAACCGCTTCGGCTGGAAGTTCTGGGCGTTCATCTCGGGCGGCGCCGCGCTCGACGCAAAGACCGAAGAGTTCTGGCAGCGTCTGAGTTTCGTCGTGATTCAAGGCTACGGCCTTACCGAAACCACTTCGCTCATCTCGCTGAATCATCCGTTTCGTACCGGCAAACGCTCCATAGGCAAAGTCCTGGAAGGGCGCGAGATCAGGCTCGACGAGCACGGCGAGATCCTGGTGCGCGGGGCCAACGTCGCAACCGGCTATTGGCAAGGCAAGGAACTGAAGCCGGTAGCAAGCGAGGAAGGCTGGTTTCGCACCGGCGACATCGGCGAACTCGACGCCGAGGGCAATCTTTACTTCAAGGGCCGCAAGAAGAATGTCATCGTCACACGCGAAGGGATGAATGTCTATCCCGAAGACCTGGAGGCTGCGCTGCGGCAACAGCCTGAGGTCCGCGATTGTGTGGTGGTGGGACTTGAACTGAACGGTAACGCTGAACCCTGCGCCGTGCTGGTGCTGCGCGATTCCTCCGACGCGCAAGAGATTGTAAGGCGCGCCAACCAGCATCTGGCCGATTATCAGCAAATGCGACGGTGGCTGATCTGGCCGGATGAGGACTTCCCGCGAACGCCTACCCAGAAGCCAAAGACTGCCGTGATCCAGGCAGCAGTTCAGCAGCGCTTTGCTTCCGGCGACGTTGATGCCAGCGCCTCGCCAAGCGCGTTGGGCGGTCTGATTGCTCGCATCACTGGCAGACAAGTCGGCGCGCTCGGCCCCGATGCCCAATTGGAAGGCGACCTGAATCTCAACTCCATGGATCGGGTTGAGTTGATGAGCGCATTGGAAGACCGCTACCAGGTTGACCTGAACCAGGCGGACTTCACGAAAATCAGCACCGTTGGCGACCTGGAGCGCCTGCTGCGGGGGCCGCAGAAATCGCCGCAGAGCGGATACCGCTACCCGCGATGGGCGCAACGCTGGCCCATCACCTGGATCCGGGAATTCATCTACTACCTGCTCACCTGGCCGGCGACGATGATCATGGCCCACCCGAAGGTCGTTGGCCGCGAGAACCTGCGCGATGTCGATGGCCCGCTGCTCATCAGTTGCAACCACGTTACCTACGTCGACGTGGGGTTTGCGCTGCTCGCACTGCCGCCGCGCCTGCGCCGTAAACTGGCCGTCGGCATGTGGGGAG
>PLBD01000230.1 GCA_003135315.1 Acidobacteriaceae bacterium
GATTTGGGAACTGTCTATTGCGACAGCCGGCTGCTTCAGCGTGCCTGTCTCTGCAATTCCTGCAACGTGGCCCTTGCGCCGGGATCATCCGGAATCAGTTCGACCAACTGCTGAGCGTACACGGTTGCCGCCGGGATGTTCCCGTTGTCGCGCTCGAACGCGATCAAGGCATTCAGTATCTGTCGGTCAGCCGGACGTCCCTCGTGAGCCCGTTGCAAAATCCCGATTGCCTGGTTTACTTGCCCGCTGGATTGCAGAGCGACGGCGTACACATAGCTGTAGCGGGCATTGGACGGCTGCAGGGCCGCCGCTTTGGCCAGCAAAGGCAGCGCCTCCGAGTATTGTTTCTGCCTGATCTTGAGCAGGCCGAGGGCATAGACGGGTTCGGCCGCATTCGGCTCCGCCGCCATCGCCTTCTCCAACCATTGCTGCCCTTCATTGTCGCGCTGCTGCTCGCGATAAAGATCGGCAAGATTAACCATGGCGGGCACGAACTTCGGATCGAGTCGCAGGGCGGTCTTTAGTTCGCTTTCCGCAGCCCCATTTCGTCCCATCTGGGCGTAGACGAGCGCCAGGTTCATGTGGCTCTCGGGACGTTCCGCCGAGACCATCTCCGCGGCAATCAGTTCGGCAATGTCGCGGTCGAGCGCTGTCTTCTGCGCATCCGACAGACCAGACGGCGTTCCCGCCAGCAAGCGTGCGGCTTCGATCCGTACGGCGAGTGATGGATCGGTCAGCAATGGCGCAGCCAGATGGACCCGGTCCTGCGGCGAGAGTGGCTCCAGGGACCGCACGGCCTGGCTGCGCACCTGGGCATCGCTGTCCGCGAGAGCGCCTTGCACGGCGGGCATGGAAGCTGGAGTGAGGTATGCCGGAAGCAGGCTCAATGCGGTCGCGCGGGCAATCGCCGGCTTCGCTGAGTCCTGGATCAGCGCGGTCAGCGCCCTCTCGGCATTGGGCAGGCCGCGACGGCCGGCATTGATCGCTTCCACAAAGTGCGCTTCTTGTCTGCGATTAGGGCCATACCATTTCACGACCGCGTCCACCGCCCAGCCGTTGGACTTGTCTTTATGACATTGGTTGCACGCGTTCGGAGTTCCGTAGGCTACGGAGAAATCCGGGCGCGGCACGCGGAAGCTGTGGTCACGTCTGACGTCGACCACCATGTAGGTTTTCGTCGGCATGTGGCAGTTGACGCAAAGCGCGCCCGCGCTTCCGGCCTGGTGATGATGGTGCTGCGGGCTGTCGAACTTCGCCGCCGCATGACACTTGCCGCAGACTGCGTTCAGGCTGATGGGCGGCAGTTTGGCAGTGTGAGGATCGTGGCAATCCGAGCAGGTCACGCCCTCGTGATACATCTTGCTCTGCACGAACGAGCCCCACTCGTAATCCTCTTCAAGTATCTGGCCGTCGGGGTAGTAAACACCTTCTTCCAGCAGGCTCGGCACATAGGCGTCGAGGAACGGCTGGCCCGGCTGGTAGTCGGCGGTGATGGGATGGCGGCGCGCATGGCACGGGGCGCACGTGCTGATCTCATTGTGCGAGCGGGCGTCGCCCTTCCAGTGCATGGTTCCCACGTCAGGGTTCGAAACCGCCCACGATCCCTTGGCAGGCTTCAGGTCCACAACCAGGCCGTTCGCGCCATCGCTCGATTTGTACGTGCCTTTCTTGCGCGCTTCTGCCCAGGCCACATGATTCGACCCAGGCCCGTGGCAACTTTCGCAGGAGACATCGAGATCCGACCATGTCGTCGCGTAGCTGTCCTTGGCCAGGTCATAATTCTTGCGCAGATTGGTGGAGTGGCAATCGGCGCACATGTAATTCCACGTCTGGTTCCGGCCCGTCCAGTGCAGAGGATCGGCAGGCGTTATTTTCTGGTCGGGATAGAGATCAAACCACCGCTGGCCTTCCTGTTGCTTGCTGCGCGAATCCCACGCCACAACGAAGCTCTGCATCCGTCCGTTGGGAAATGGGACCAGGTACTGTTGCAAGGGCGAGACACCGAATGTGTACGGCAGCGGGTAGTCCTGGGGCTTCCCGTCCGGTCCGTCCGTGTGGACGTAGAACTTGCTGTCTTTCTTGAAGAAGCTGGAGGTCACGCCGTCTTTGGTGAATTGTGCGTCGTTGAAGTTTCCCAGAACGCTGGCGTCGGTGGCCGTCTGCATCGCGAGGGCATGATGCGAGTTTCGCCACGCCTGCGCCTGGTCGGCATGACATTGAGCGCAGCGTGCCTCGCCCACATAGCTGACTACGGCTGCCGCCGGGTTCATCGCTTGCGGATGCGCCACAGTTGACCAGCGCCAGATACCCACTGCGCACAGAGCAGCGACGATGACCCCCACGCTGATCGCGCCGATCGGCAAGGACTTTCCGGGTTCGCTTTTCGCTTGCGTCGGCTGTTTGCGCACTGATCTACCTGGCGAGGATCGCTCCCGCGTTCGTCTCGCACACTGTCAGCTCGTCCTGAGCGGCGACGATGACATCACACGGCTCGCTTGCTGTCCGCCGGACTTTCGCGGCCACTGCGGGATGCAATTAGCGGGAGAACCCGACGGCCTGCCGGCAACGCTGTGCGACGCCGCGGTAACGAATCGGGCCTACGGCTTCCCCGCAGGATATTGTTTGAACATTTTCACGATGGCATTTTGCACCTGGCTCTCCAGCTTCTCTGGGTTGGTGCTCAGGTTTTGTTGCGACATGCCGCGCCACACCAGTTTCCTGGCGTTCGCATTGATGAGATCGATGACCAGCTCTCCCTTGTGGATGGTCACTGTCGTGTTGCCCCACGTGCCCGCCAACGCCGGTCCGGAGAAGCTTGGGTCGAAGGGTGGAATGCCTCCGGTCGCGTTATAAAGCGGATCCATGGAGTTGAACGAGGACTCCTGGTCGATGGATCCGTACACCTGGATGATCAGGTCGGGGTTACTGGTGACCTTCGTCAGGCCTCTCTGCGTGAGCTCGTCCTCGATGGTGCCAATGATATCGGCCGCCAGCATCGGGTGCGCTACCGCGCCGTGCGGCGCCCAGGCATAGGTTTTGAACTTGGAAAAATCGGCGGTGGGGTCGTAGGTGTTGACGTGGATCTTCTGCCCCAGCGCGCCCAGCGAAAGCAACAAAATAAGCGCCAGCGCCTGCAATGGGCGCGACAAACACAACACACTCCTGCCAACCGCCATGCACTCTCCTTCAAACCGTGTTTATTCGGCTACGACCATAACACCATCCAGGGCAGATCAGACTCATGTATCCCCGGGTGTAGCACGCCTTCCAGGCGTGCATGGATGGCCGGCTGGGTGAGAGCAAGGCTTTAGCCACTGAGGTAACCCTTGCAGAACCAACCTCAGCGGCTGAAGCCGATTTCCTGAGGCAGTTGTTTCTACGCACGCCTTGAAGGCGTGCTCCACCCAGTTTGGCGTCCGCAATCCTGAAATACGCGGATCTTTGGCCTTGGCCAACCTACGGCTCAACCCGATCCACGTTTCAATCTACGGCAGAATGACCAACTCTGGATTGCTTCCGCCGCCCATTCCGTAGGCCGCACCAGAATAGAACGCGCCGACGTCGTACTTGTAGCAGCCCGGTGTGGTCGCCTTCACGCTGACCTGCTTACTGCCGCCGCCCATGATGGGGTCGTCCGGAGTGAAAGGCGAGTCAGGCGGGAAAGAAATCATGAACCCGGTGTTTTTGTTCGAGGACATCCAGGTCACAGTCGTGCCGGCCTTGACGCAGAAGAACTGGTTGTCCTTAGCGCCCGGAATCCCTGGTTTGACATTGGCGCCATTGCCTCTCCTGGTGACATCCACGGTGCAGGGAGCGGAAGCCGATCCGCAGGTGTTGGCCGCGTTACACAGGCTTGCCGGAGCCGCCTCGTCGCACACGTACTTGCCCTTCTTTTGTGCCTGGGCGGACGCACTGTTCAGCACCACGACAGCCAATACAAGCAGAAAACTCAAGGAAGCGAATCGCAAATTTATCTTCATAACGCACCTCGTACGAAGTCGGAATCGTGAATCGGAAACAGTCCTGGGGCAGTCACCGTCCGACGAGGGGCACGGACCGAGGTTGCACGGGAATTCCCGAAACCTCTGCCCTGCCCCGAGCGGAATCCAGCCGCCGAACGGCCCATTGAGGAACTAATTCTCTGACGTACCCTTCCAGTCGAGGAAGTTCCCAAGTCTCCATGGGTTCTGGTTCAGATCGAACTGCAACTCGCCGTCTTTGTTTACGGTCAACTGGGCGGCGGGGTACAGAACTCCGGTGCTCTTGCTCTTGTCCTGATCATTCAGATCAAGTTCACCAGCCGTAAGGTTGTAGGCCTGCGTCGTGCTGTCCGTCCAAGCCTCTCCAAACCTGATCGGGCGGTTGGTGATGAAGCGGATCTTCCGGCCCGTCGGCGTCGCAGTCATGCTGATGAAGCTGACTTCATTCCCCAAGGTGCCGGGGATGGTGATGCGGCCTACCGACTTCATCTTTTGCAAGGCGAGGACCAGTCCCTGGTTCTGTCCCTTCTGGAACGCCTGCACCAGGACTTCTCGATCCTCCGGAGTGGAAAAATCATAGATGATCAGGGTGATGCCGATGTTGTGTCCGAGCTGGGTGCTGGTGCCCCAGGCGGTGCAGTCGATGGTTTCATACTTGTCTCTGGAGTAACCGGGGATGCTGCCGCACATCATCAACCCCAGCACCAGGAGGCTTGGAATCGCAATTCTGCCAAGTTTCGCTTTCTTATGCATGTTCGTCTCTTCTTTCCAATTGAGGCTCAAAGATGCTTACCGCCGGGAATGGCGACCGCATCTGGAAAACTTATCACAGCATCGATTTGTTGTGTCGGGCAGGACGCAATGCACGCCCTCATCTTGCGATTGTCCTCGGGGCCAGGACGCTTGCCGGCTGCCCCTTGCCACAGTGGTGGAAACGCGCGTCAGTTGCCCGCATACCCCACCAGGCTTGAATTGGAGGACCATCCATATTATCGTTCCCGACTGGAGTCGGCACAACCCGCAATTCTGAAACTATCGCCGTAGTAGATGGCTGCACCTGCCGTTTTCTTGCTGCGAACGTGGTACAAGCGCCCACATACAAAGGCATTCCAAGCCACGACCAATAGCGAGTACACTCGTGTCTCGTCCTGGATCGCATCCATCGGCAAACACGCTTCCGGGCCGGAGCACATGGTATCTTGTTGGGCTGATGTGATTCGTGCGCCGTTGAAAAACGGCGATAACTGTAAGTTTTGCGCTGCTACAAACCTTGGCAAACCAGCAACAGAGGAGAAGATCATGAAGAGAAGCAGGTTGATGGCGATTACATTCGTCGCAACAGTAACACTGGCAATCCTTCTGGTATTTTGCGGTATCGCTGCCGCTCAGTCCGCGAAAGCCCAGGGACTGATAACCGGACGAAGCGGCGACACCATGACGCTACAGACTCCGGATTCGTCGACGGTCGTGGTCCTTCTCACCGACAGCACGCAAGTCGCCCAGGTGCAGGGAATGTTCAAAGCGCGGCGCAAGCAAATGTCGATGGCAGCACTGATACCTGGTCTGCAGGTGCAGGTGGAAGGGTCCTACAACCCGCAAAACCAACTGGTAGCAAGTTCCATCAAGTTCAAGGGCAACGACCTGGAGGACGCCCAAACTATCCAGGCCGGCATACAACCGGCGAAGGAGCAGATACAGCAGACTCAACAGGAGCTAGAGGCGCAGAAGGCAGCGCTTGCGCGGCAACAGCAAGAGATGCAGGAGCAACAACAGCAAATGGCCGAGGCGCAGGCGAAGATTGACGCCAACAAAGCCATGATCGAGGCCGCGAACAAACGCTTCGGCCAATTGGATGATTACAATATCCTCGACGAAGTGACGGTTTACTTCGCCAACGGAAAGACTAAAGTCGATCCCAAGTACACTCCCCAACTGCTGGAGCTGGCGAAGAAAGCCGCAAGCATCAACGGCTACGTTATCCAGGTGAAAGGGTACGCCTCCTCGGTGGGCAGCGCTTCGTTGAATCAGAAACTCAGTGACGACCGCGCCGACAATGTGACCAATATTTTGATTCAGCAGGGCCATGTTCCCCTCACCAGAATGCTGGCTCCAGGTGCCATGGGAGAGAGCCACCAGGTTGGCAACGACAACACCGCCGAAGGCCAGGCCCAAAACCGGCGCGTCGTGGTCAGGGTCCTTCAGAACAAGGGAATCGCCGGTACCTAGAAGCAACTGCCAACTGCCGCAGACCACATTGGGTGGAGCACGCCTTCCAGGCGTGCATGAAAGACTGCTGCTTAGGAAATCGGCTTCAGCCGCTGAGGTAAATTCCGCAAGCGGTTACCTCGGTGGCTAAAGCCCGGGTCTCACTCACCCGGATGTCATGTACGCCTCACAGGCGTGCTCCACCCAAGGGATACTGAGTCTGCACTACACCGGCGGGGCAGGCGCAGCCGTAATGCTGCCCTGCTGGCGATAAACCTTCGCGCAGGTGATGAATCCGTCCATGTCCGGCCCGTGTGCCGGCGTGTCCGGCCATTGGGTAATGGCCTGCAGCATCGACGAGCCCAGATGGCGGTAGCTCTCAAACTGCGCCTCGTTGAAAAACTGATTGGCTGTGCTCTCGTGAGGGAAGTCCTTATGGCTGGCATGGTAGGCCAGAATGTCGGGCGGTTCTGTGCCGTTCAGCACCGGCTTAATGATGATTAACTTCCCCTTCTCCGCGCCTTCATCCACACAGTCGTAGCCGATGTCGCCCTCAATGCAGTACACGTTGCTTCCTGCGACGCCCTTCTTCATCGGTACGCCATGGTGATATCCGGGAAAGGTTATGGGAATACCAAGATCGATCTCGATCTTGCGGATGGCATTGCCGAGGTCCTCGAACTGGAGGTCAGGATCGGCGTCGGCATCCACGACAACAATCGAGCGGCAACGGCGCAGCACCATCTCGTACAGCCCAAGATTTTCGAAGTGGCCGCCATCGGAGAGCTCGATCCACTGATAAGTGTCGCTGGTATTGCCGAGCGCCTCATCCAGCAGCGGCTTCAGCGCCCAGGTTGGCCCGTTCTTACGCAGAAAGTTCTGGGCCCGCTGTGTTTCCGGGTCCCATTTTCGCAGCGCCGGCCAGGCTGGATTGGGCAGCCACCATCCCAGACGGGTGTTGAAGAACGTCATCAGCAGGGTCACCAGGGGCGAGGAGTTGTAACCCATGTTGGGATTCAAGGCCGCGCCGCTGATCGCCATCGCCGTTCCCACGCGCACGCCCCGGCTGCCGCCGTATACGCCGGTCGGAACGTAACCCAGCCTCCAACTGCCGCAGCTCACTGGAGTGAAGGTGAACGATTCCGCCTTGCGTTGCTGCCAGGCCAGGTTCTGGGTTGCAACCATATTCAGCGCGGTGTTGATCACGTGCAACGGCGCGTCCGCACTGCACGGCATCGAATTTTCATAGAGATTGTCCGCCGGATCGAAGTTGGTGAAAGCGTCGGGATGCCGGGCGAAGTTGGAGGCCCCGAGATAAGCCCGCGTCAGCCGCATCCGATACATCCCGTGCAGCGAAAAGGTGTTTACGTTGACAAACAAATTTCCCATGATGGCCAGCGTGGCAGCGCCGAGAAAGACAATCGATGTGGCTACCGCGTCCAGCTTCAGACGGTCCAGCACCGGCATGTCGGTCAGGTTATGTAGTCTCAGGCCGGCAATAAGAAAGTGCTGGAAAACGGTACTTGCATTGGAGCGCAGGTCGTCCCGCAGCAGCACGTAGAGGCTGCGACGTACCCAAAAGGTCAGCGAGGCCAGCGCAAACGTGATGCAGACCAGGGCGACCCCCGAAGCCACCGGCGCCAGCAAGTTGTGGCGAGAGAGCCATTGTTGCCATTTGCTCAGCTGTTCGACCTTCACCCGCTTCAGCCCGGAAGTGGTGGCTGCGCTCAATCCTGCCAGACTTCCCAGATACCCCGACCCCAGGCCGATTGCGGCCAGAAGCGATGCCCCCAGGAATTTAAGCGTCTCGTCGGCGAAATAGGCGACTCCGTTGAACGCGACCCACGCCGCCACACAGGCAAAAAGCAGCCCTCCGGCGCGGGCCCACCACTCCCGCTCCTCTTCGCGCTCTATGTTGCTTAGCAGTCCAGAAAGCAGACTGGAGGCGACGGTCAGCACCGCCCAGACCAGCGGCACCACCGTGACCACAAACCGGCGCGTCACCTGAAAGTGGTCGACCCTGGCGATGATCAAGTGCTTGGTCAGATAAAAAGCCGAGACCGAGAGCAGAAGCGCGGCGGTGGCTGCCGCCAGCGCCGGCGCGATCAGAGACCAGATCAAGCGCCGCCAGGCTATTCGGCCGCTGCCATCATGCTTGTGAAACGGTGTCGGTCGCGCCTTGCCGTCGCTGCCGATCAGCAGCCGCAACCGCACCAGCGAAATCGACAGGGGCGGTAGCAATGCAAAAAGAAATAGCCACTTGGCGAGCGGAATGATCTGGTTCAGCTGGCTGGTTCCAGTGAAGATGCGGTTAATCGCCGCCCATGCCCAGACTTCCCCCAGTAGCCATGTGCCGGCTATGAGCGGTAGCGCAAAGAGCCAGAGTTCTAACGATGTGCTGCCCTGCTTGTTTGAGTCCTTGAACCTGGAGGCGTAAGGAGGCCAGTTCATCCGCACCGCTGCAAATACCGAGGCCACCGTCACACATCCCACCGCCAGTAGCATGACCGGCTGGTACCAGTCGGTGTCCTGCTGCGTGGNNAGCGTGTCCAGCGTAAAGCCGTATTTCGGCGTCAGATAGCTGGTGTATTCGCGGAGATGCCGGATCGGCTGCGGCTCCGGATCGCCGGAAGTAGGCGCGGACGTTGCCAACTGGGTGACGGCGTCGCTGTAACGGCTGCGCTGTGCCCATGCCATCAGCCAGCTTCCGATATAGCCTCCGCCGGAAACCGTGGACAGGTAATCCAGCGAGTCCATCACGGTCTTCTGCCCCTGTCGCCATTCCGCACCACGGCTGAAGCGCGCTAGCCCTTCCAGCACGCCGAGCGAAAAACTGGCGCTGCGAATGCCTCCGC
>PLBD01000234.1:0-2048 GCA_003135315.1 Acidobacteriaceae bacterium
CGTTGCTGACCAGACGCGCGCCAGCAAAGAAGAAGCGCACGGAAAAGAAAAAGAGCACCCAAAAACGGAAATCCCGCCGCACGTCTTGACGCACTGCGGCAAGAAGTCTAGCGCGTTACCGACCATCCAATAATCTGAGGCCATCATGAACACAAAAACAGCAGGAGTCATCGGAGCGGGCACGATGGGCAATGGTATCGCCCACGTTTTCGCCAAGAGTGCGTACAACGTCGTGCTGGTTGATATAGAGCAGCGCTTCGTCGACCGCGGGCTGGAAACCATCCGCAAGAACCTGGAGCGCGAAGTCTCCAAGGCCAAGCTGACGGCCGAGCAACGCGACCAGGCGCTGGGCCGCATCACCCCAGTTACCGACCGCAAGCAGCTCGCCAATTGCGACTTCATCGTCGAAGCCGCCAGCGAGCGCTTCGAGATCAAGGCCGAACTGTTCCGCGACCTGGATGCGATGTGCCGGCCGGAGGTAATCCTGAGCTCCAACACTTCGTCCATTTCCATCACGAAACTGGCAGCGGTGACGAAGCGGCCCGACAAGGTGATCGGGATGCATTTCTTCAACCCTGTGCCGGTCATGAAGCTGGTTGAAGTGATCCGCGGACTGGCAACCTCGGACGAGACCTATGCCACCGTAAAGGCCCTCGCTGAGAAGCTGGAGAAGACTCCGGTTGAGGTCAACGACGCTCCGGGATTCGTCTCCAACCGCGTGCTGATGCCGCTGCTGAACGAAGCCATGTATGCCGTGATGGAAGGCGTCGCCACGCCGGAAGCGGTGGACGAAGTCTTTAAGCTGGGGATGGCGCATCCCATGGGACCGCTCACGCTGGCCGATTTCATCGGGCTCGACGTCTGCCTCGACATCATGCGCGTGATGCAGTCCGGTCTCGGTGATCCCAAGTACCGGCCATGTCCGCTGCTCATCAAGATGGTGGACGCGGGATGGCTGGGCCGTAAGTCAGGACGAGGCTTTTATCAATACTGAGCGTTGCAGGCTGCTCTGACCGCGCTGAGTATTTCACGGCGGGCGGTGACGAATACTCAGCCTCGGCTGGGGCGCTTGCGGCTCTTCCCTTCTTCCGCCTTGCGCAATGGATCGGCCGGCTCGTACTTCATCTGGGCCGACAGAATCTTCACCAGCTTCGCCAGCACCCTGGTCCTCGCCCAGTACTTGTCATTGCCTTCCACCAGCGTCCAGGGCGCGGTGGTAGTGCTGGTCTTCACCAGCATCTGCTCCACCGCTTCTTCGTAGGCCGCCCACTTCTCGCGATTGCGCCAGTCTTCCTCTGTCAGCTTCCACGCTTTGTAGCCGATGGCTTTGCGCTCATCGAAGCGGCGAAGCTGCTCCCCACGCGAGATGTGGATCCAGAATTTCACCAGGATCACGCCAAAGTCGCACAGTTGCCGTTCGAAGGAATTGATCTCCTTATAAGCGCGCTTCCACTCGGCTTCGCTGGCAAATCCTTCCACCCGCTCCACCAGAACGCGGCCATACCAGGAGCGATCAAAAATGGCGATTTGTCCCCGTTCCGGCAGCCGTCTCCAGAAACGGTACAGGTAATGCCGGGTCCGGTCCTCGCCCTGCGGTGAGCTGATGGGATAAACGACGTAGCCGCGCGGATCGAGCTTCTCCGTAATGCGCTTGATCGCTCCGCCCTTGCCCGCCGCATCCCATCCTTCGAACACGATAATGACCGGGCGCTTCTGCAGGTAGACCTGATATCCCAGCTCCCGCAGTTGAATCTGGCGTCGCGTCACTTCGCGCACATACGACTCGCGATCCAGGGTATGGGTGAGATCCACTGTCTCCAGCATCAGCGCCCACCTCCTGACAACGAGTCCATGGCGGCGCGTAATTCGGCGTCTTTGGAGGATTCAGCGGAAACGGAGGCCCATGGCGGCGCTTTGGGGCCCAGGTTCTTTTCGATGGCGGTGATGACAGTCTCAAACACCTTCTTTCGCGTGTGCGACTTCGAGGTCGCTTCGACGATAGTCCAGGGCGCAAATTCCGACTCAGTCAGCTCCAGCATTTCCTCTGT
>PLBD01000234.1:2097-10905 GCA_003135315.1 Acidobacteriaceae bacterium
GCCTGCTTCCACGACTTTTCCTTAATCGTTCCCTCCACCCGCTCCTCGAGCACGCGGCCGTACCAGCTGTGATCGAAGATGACCATCTCGCCCCGGTTCGGCACCTTCAGCCAGAACCGCCATAACCACGGACGCTGCTGCTCGTAGGTCCGCGGCGCGGTAATCGGATACAGTTTGAAGCCCCGCGGATCTAGCCGCTGGGTGAGCGACGCTATCGTAGTTCCCTTGCCCGACGCGTCCCATCCCTCGAAAACAATGATCGTGGGTACGCCATTGTCCCAGCACGCTTTCTCCAAATCGTATAAACGCAACTGCAAGCCGGGGACAACGCGCTTGTATTCCTCCCGCGAAAGCTTCTTCTTCAGATTGATGTTTTCGAGCATGGTCGAAGGTCAATTCTACTCAGGTCGGAATGCGTTTGCGCCGGACAAACGAAGACGGCACGCCGCGGGCCGAGTGGCCCGACTTCTGAAGCGTCCTAAGGAGGATAATGAGGAATGCCCATGTCGCTCTTGTATAGCTGGCTTTTCCCTGCCATGTGGGTCAGTTACTTGACTTACTGGTGGGCGGTCTCAAGAAATGTGAAAGAGACCGAGCGCCAGGAGTCCGCGCCATCGCGGCTTACGCGCATGGTTTTGATTGTCGGCGCCTTCGCGCTTCTCTGGCTGCCAAGCGTTCCACTTCCACTGCTCAATGAGCGCTTTCTTCCCCTTGGCCTCTGGTGCTTCTGGAGCGGCGCAGCAATTACCGCAGGCGGTCTGCTCTTTTCTGTCTGGGCGCGGCGTCACCTGGGAAAAAACTGGAGCCAGGCCGTTACCCTGAAGGAAGATCACGAACTGATTACCAGTGGCCCCTACGCCCTGGTCCGCCACCCCATCTACACAGGACTCCTGCTGGGATTTATTGGTTGCGCCGTGGCCCGTGGCGAATGGCGCGGGCTGCTTGCGGTTGCCCTCGTGTTCATCGCACTTTGGCGCAAACTAAGGCTTGAGGAAGAATGGTTGCGCGAGCATTTCGGCGCCTCCTATGAAACCTACTCTCGACAGGTCGCGGCTCTGGTGCCCTGGGTCTTCTGAACCTGAGCAAACGGTTGCGGCTTCCGCTGGGAACGCAAGTCTTCATCAGATTGTAATAATTCTCGTATAGTCTTGACCGCGCTGGACGCCCTGGGCCGCCTCAATACGCAGGATCAAAACCCTATGGGAGGACGGATTCCAGTTTTTCCCGGAATGCCCTTAATGTTTTTGACCAAACTTGCAGCCGCAGTGCTCTGCTCCGCAACCATGCTGGCGGCCCAGAGTCTTCCCGCTGGGACAGCGATTCCTATCATGCTGAACTCGACCCTAAAGTCCGGAGATTCCAAGGCGGGTGAAAGGATCGAGGGGAAACTCATGCAGCAGCTCGTGTTGCCCTCCGGCATGAAAATCAAGTCAGGATCGCACGTTACCGGACACGTGGTTTCGGCGGAGATGGCCGGAGCGGTCTGGCGCATTACCGTGACGTTTGACAGCCTTCAGGACCAGGGACGCACGATTCCGTTGAACGTTGGCCTCCTCGCCATGGCGGCCACGGAGAGCGTTTTCCAGGCCAAGACTCCCATCGATGCTGCCTCGACCTACGAATCTTCGTATGGGTGGACCACGAAACAAGTGGGCGGCGATGTGGTATTTCGCGGTCGCGGCTATATCGCCTCGCCGGAAGGAAAAGTCGGACGCTGGAACGGGTCCGGCGCCTGGGGTAAGTTGACGCCCACCGGCGATTGCCCGGCCGCGGACGTCAACGATCAGGTGCAGGCGCTGTGGGTGTTCTCGACGACGGCGTGCGGAGTCTACGGCATTGCGGACCTGAAGATTGCTCAGGCAGGAAGCACTCCACCCATCGGGCAAATCACGCTGGAGTCAACGAAGGATATCCTTATCCGCGAGGGTAGTGGTTGGCTCTTGTTGGCCAATGCCGCCGCCAGTCCCGCCAATACAAAGTAGTCCCCTCGTGGTGCCCGGCAATTAGCCAGGCCAATCCCTAAGTGAAGAGCGGGTACACAGGTTATCTTGGGTACGTTCGCGACGTAAGCCCGCACACGACACTGAAGATATACGCTGCTCTGGGCGGCAGCCCGCCGTCAGCCTGCTATATCGCAAACGACACGGCGTTAGGATTCTGAGCTGGCTACCTGCATGCAAATCCGATACTCATGATAACCGCCGCAGTAATCAGGCTGGTGCGATCGCGTAGCGCAAAAATGATCGGATCGGAGTGCATTATGCCTCTGCCCGCAACTATCCAGATTCTTCCAAACCAGTACAGCAAGACCGGACAAATTAGCCGAAGCATTTCTGAGTGTCTATAGAGAAGCGTAACCTCGGGGCTGCGTAGATATAAGACAAGAACCAGAACCGACATCACCATCGAACTTAAGCCAAAGACTTGTACAGTGCTCTTGTCGACTTGCTCGTAGCCCCGCCGGTTATTTACATCCCCCGTTTGTGATGATGCCTGTAGTTCCGCATAGCGTTTGACGGCTGCCAGACCCAGGAAGCAAAACATCGCAAATGCAGCCGTCCATTCTGAAATAGGAATTTGAGTCGCAGCTCCTCCGGCGAAGAGCCGGATTGTATAGAGTCCGGCGAGAGTACAAATGTCTAAGATGACCTTTGTTTTCAGGTAGAGCGAATAAAGGACAGTAGCCACAAAATATACGACTAGCATGAGGCCAAAAGATACTGGAAGCCTTATAGCAAGGAAGACCGCGGCAGCCAGGAGGGCGGCGGCCAGGCCGATGGCGGTTCTTGTCGTCACGGTACCGGCCGCCAGCGGGCGCAACTTCTTGTGCGCGTGTTCCCGGTCAGAATGTATGTCGAGAAGATCGTTAAAAATATACGTCGCGGATGCTGTCAGGCAAAAACAGACGGTCGCAAGAAGCGCGTTGCTGGCAATGGCCCGGTTGCTCCACGTGTGCGACAGGATTACCGGCAGCAATACCAGAAGGTTCTTCGCCCATTGGTGCGGCCGAAGCAGGAAAAAAAGGGGCGCGATGCCGCGTTGACCTCTTTGGATAGGCGGATGTTGGTTCGCTGATTTCGGGTCAGTGGCCGTGCTGGGCATCACAGTTACAATCCGTAGACATCATTCCAGTTTGTGGACATGTGGTCAATTGCAAGGGCCGGAGGAACGCGCTTACCGAATGCAGATCCGCCCGCCAGGATGCGGGCGCAGAGCGCGCGCACTGAATTGTGAACAACCTCCATCCCCGGGAGTGTGAATCAGGTTATATCGTGCTGCTGGCGAATGCAAGGTGGACGGGCGGCTCGGCTTGCGTGTTGCTTCCCGCCGGCGGAAGCGCCGCCAACGCCGATCGATGGCTGCAACTGTAACACCTGCGGCAGCAGTGGAGATTGCCAGCGGGCGTCCGCTTCGGCGCGGTTCTCGCACCCTTCCGTCCGGCCGGTTGGTGTAGAGTTCTTGAGATTGTGGAGTGTAACAGGGGGCGGTAGTCTAACAGGATGGAACCAGTGAAACCAGAACGCATACCTCATCTCATCCTGGGAACAGGACCTACGGCTATTGCCGCAGCCTATGCGCTTCGGCGGCACGGAGTGCCTTTTGAAGTGGTGGACGTCGCGTACGATCTGGAACCGGAACGAGAAGCGATGGTGGAAACGCTCTCCGCCACTGCGCCGGTGGATTGGCCAGGCAAACACGTTGAGGCCCTGTTTCCGCCGCCGGTGACTTCAGCTCGAGGTGTTGAAAAGCGGCTGTCCTTCGGATCACGCTTTCCCTATGAGCGGCCGCAATGTATCTCGTGCGCTACAACGGACTGCACCATCGACCTGTCGCATGGCCTTGGGGGTTTTGGAAACGTCTGGGGCGCGGCCATGCTGCCTTATACGGACCACGACTTGCGGGATTGGCCAATTTCTACCGTCGACCTGGCCGACTCGTACAGAAACCTGGCCGGATTTGTGCCGATAAGCGCTGACTTAGACCAGTTGCAAGAGTCTTTTCCCTTGTATCACGACAAAGTAACCGCACTCGCGCAGTCCGAACAAACCGGCAACTTACTTAAGTTTCTAACTAAGCGCAGTCCGGCATTGCGAAGTAAAGGAATTAACTTTGGCCGCGCGCGCGTCGCCGTGGATTCCTCCGGAGGGCCTTCTACCTGCCGCTACTGCGGCTATTGTCTCGACGGCTGTCCTTACGGCTCCATATTTAATCCCCGCCTGCTATGGAAACAACTCGAAAAGGAAGGCGTAAAAATACACAAGGGTTGCTACGCACTTGAATTTGAAGAAGGACCGGACGGGGTGGTCTTGTCCATTGTGGACATACAAGATGGCTCCTTAAGGAAGCTGCACGCAGGACGGATCTTCGTGGGCATGGGAGCCATTTCCACAACCCGGCTTATTGCAAGGTCCCTCGAGGTGTTCGACAAGCCAGTCCGCATACTGGATAGTCAGTATTTTTTCTTTCCTCTCTTGTCCTATCATAAGAGCAAAGACTTATCCGTACGTTTTACTCTAGCCGAACTATTCCTTGAGGTGTTGAATCCTGAAGTCAGTGCAAACTATATACACTTTCAAGTGTACGGGCTGAATGAGATATTCCGGCAAACCATACAGTCAACGGTGCCTTCGCCGCTACGGAGCCGGCTGGTGCTGGATAATATCGAGAGCCGTTTCTATTTAGTTCAGGGATTCCTGCATTCCTCGGATTCCGGCTATTTGGAGCTGACCGTCAGTTCCTCGCAAGCGAACCGGGACGAGATACGCGTCCGGGGCGTGGCAAACCCGGCTTCAATGCGCGTGGCAAAGCGGTCGCGAGCACTCTTACGCCGCAACTTGGCTGGGTTTGGCATCGTTCCACCGCTGAATCTTACGATGGTGGCGCTTGGGCGGAGCTTCCATGCCGGTGGCAGTTTTCCCATGGGAAGAAAAGACACTCTGTACGGCTCAGACCTGCTTGGCCGTCCAGCCGGGCTGAGCCGAGTGCACATTCTGGATGCAAGCGCCTTTCCGAGCATTCCCGCCTCCACCATTGCGTACACTGCCATGGCAAACTCGGATCGCGTGGTGAATGAGACGTTCAGGAACGGATATCTGTGACGTCTTGATGGGCCGCGCCTTTTGCTGCGGAAAATGCAACAGCTGAATCTCGAGATCACTGCGGCCAGCGGTTTTGTCTCAAGAGTGGATGTGAAAACTGCGATGAAGTATCAGCACCCGGAGCCGGAGATTGTGCGGCTGGTTTGAATTCACGCACATTCCGCGGCACACCGGGGACAACGGCAACGCGCAGAATCAACTGTAAGTGATTGGAAGGAATTTGGCTGCCCCCCAGGGATTCGAACCCCGATATGCTGATCCAGAGTCAGCTGTCCTGCCGTTGAACGAGGGGGCAGTGGTTTAATTATCCAGTAGCACAGCATTTCGAGTCAATCGCAGTGTGATGCAGCTCCGTTCCGTTCCCTGCTCCGCGCTCGTTCGTCTGATCATGGAACCGAGTTAGAATAACAAGTTCACCTTAATAAAAGACGGAGTGTGTCATCGATGATTGAGAGCGTAGCAATCGCCAGCGACTTGACTGCAGTGGCGCGCCGGCCGCTGGAAGCGGAGCAGTGCGCGCTGGTCGTGGTCGACATCCAGGAGAAACTGTTGCCGCCGATCTTCAACAAGGAAAGCCTGGTGAAGAATTCGCAGTTGCTCATACGGTTGGCGAAAATACTGTCCATCCCGGTGGTGGTGACCACGCAATACAGCAAAGGCCTCGGATCGACGGTACCGGAGATCGCATCGCTGCTGACCGATGTGCCGGCGATCGACAAGCTGGAGTTTGGTTGCTTTGGCAGCGGCCAGTTTCGCTCAAAGCTGAAGGAACTGCCGGGGAACCGCAACACCGTGCTTCTATGCGGCATGGAATCGCATATCTGCGTGATGCAGACAGCTCTCGGCGCGCTGAATGAAGGTTACTTGGTTCACGTCGTCTCCGATGCGGTGGGATCGCGCGCGGAATGGAACTGGAAGATTGGTCTTGACCGCATGAAGGCGGCTGGCTCGGTCATCTCCTCGACAGAGATGATGATGTACGAGTTGCTGCGCTGCTCAGGGACGCCGCAGTTCAAGGAGTTGCTGCAATATCTGAAGTAATGAGCGTATGCGCAGTGCGGCGTTTCAGCGTTGCGAAGCTCGACCGCTCCTCGCCGACAGTGTTTTTCTCTGGACGAAATTGTTCCACGCGGAACATTTGCAAAATGTCACAAAGTAACCTGCTAAATGCCTAGCAACAAACAGGTGTACGCACTTTCGTGCTCATTAACGAACGTTTGTTCGCAGCCCGCACCGGATCATAAATCCCCTCCTTACGCCGTCCGTAAACTGCCCCATACAAGAATGGGTATAGCCCAGAGGCATCGCCAGTTGACTTAATCAGGTCTCCCCTAAGCATGTTGCGGCGCGATCTGCACGTAGCTTTGCGCCGCATGCGGCCTGCGCCGAGCTGTAGATTTCGGCAGTGTGCCGCGGTACATGGCGATCTCGTCGCAGGCATTCTGGCGGGGACAGCGCACGCAGTCCTTGAGTACTTTGTCAGGCAGCGCTTCCTTCTTCACTACGTCAAAGCCCATGCGAGCGAAGAACTCGGGTATGCGCGTGAATAAGCAAACGCAAGTCACACTTTGCTTCTGTGCTTCCTGCAGCAGCGCATCGATGAGCACGCGGCCCGCGCCGCTCCCTTTCGCTTTGCTGGTTACGGTGATGGAGCGGATTTCCGCCAGATGCATGCCGTACAGGTGCAGTGCGCCGCAGCCGACGATCTCGCCGTCGTGCTCGACTACGGTGAAATCGCGGATATTTTCGCAGATCTCCGCCAGCGAGCGCGGCAACAGCGTGCCATCGCCAACATGGACCTGGATCAACTGCTCAATGACAAATGCGTCGGGAAGCTTCGCACTACGTGCATGCATGGGCGACTCCAAAAAATTGGGATAGTTTCTCTTTCGCCGTCTGTAAGGCCTCGTGCACACGAGATGCCGCAGTACCTCCGGGGACGTTGTGAATGGCCAGCACTTCTTCGAGTGCCAACGAGTTATAGAAATGCTCGTTGGCATCGATGCCGCAGAGCGCGTAATCTTCTTTCGACAGCTGCTCAAGTTCGCAACTTTGCTCGACGCAAAGCCGCACTCCTTTGCCGACAAGTTCGTGCGCCCGACGGAACGGAATGCCCTGGCGCACAAGATAAGCGGCGGCCGCTTGTGCATTCATGAATCCGCTGCTCGCAGCCTTTTGCATGCGGGGGTAGTTCAACTCCACCGTCGTCACGAATCCAGCAGCGACGCGGAGCATACTCGACATCTGATGCGCCGCCGAAAACACCGGCTGCTGGCTTTCCTGCAGATCTTTGTTGTAGGCCAGCGGCAAGCCTTTCATGCCGACGAACAGCGCTGTCGCTTCGGCGAAAACCTTGCCTGCCTTCCCCCGAATCAGCTCCAGCGCGTCTGGATTCTTCTTCTGCGGCATGGCGCTGCTGCCGGTTGAATATTGCTCCGGCAGTTTCAAGAAGCCGAACTCCGCGGTCGAGAAGAGGATGAACTCCTCTGCCCAGCGGCTAAGGTGCAAGGCTACGAAGGATAGCACCTGCACGAACTCGATGGCGAAATCACGATCGCTGGTAGCATCCATGCTGTTCGCCGTGGGCGAATCGAACTCGAGTTGCGCCGAAATCGCCTCGCGATCCAGCGGCAGAATCGTTCCCGCGACCGCGCCCGAGCCCAGCGGACAAACATTCAGCCGTTTGCGACAGTCGGACAGACGATCGATGTCGCGCAGGAACATCTCGACGTAGGCCAACAGCCAATGTGCGACCAACACAGGCTCGGCGCGCTGCAAGTGCGTGTAGGCCGGCATCGCGCTGTCGCCAGCCTCCTCTGCCTGTTTCACAAATGCACTGGCAAACTCTGCCAGCAGCCGCGTCACCTCGTCGATCTGCTCGCGCACATACAACCGCAGGTCGGTAGCAATTTGCTCGTTGCGGCTGCGGCCGGTGTGCAGCTTGTAACCGACTTCGCCGATAAGCTCGACCAGGCGCGTCTCGACGTAATGGTGCACGTCTTCGATCGCCGGGTCGTCGGCCTCGGGCGTCCCTTCGCGCCCGATCTGATCAAGCGCAAACAGCGTCGCTGCCAGTTCTTCCGCACTTAACACGCCAGCTTTCGCCAACGCGGACGCGTGCGCCATGCTGGCCGCAACTTCATACGGCAACAGCACGCGGTCGAATGGAAATGACCGCTGCCACTGCTCGAATTCGGCATCAGGCCCGTGGGTAAAGCGGCCCGACCACATCTTCATTGCACCGCCTCCTTACGCGCGGTTGAGCGCAAAGGCCGCACGCCCTCAGGCTGCTTGGCGTGAATGATGGCGCGCGAGCGCGCCGGCAGGCCGAGAATGCGAATGAAACCCTCAGCGTCCTTCTGGTTGTAGCTTGCGCCCATCGTGAAGCTGGCAACGTCCGGCCGATAGAGCGACGTTTGCGACTTGCGGCCTGCAACCTCGACGTTCCCCTTGTAGAGTGCCAGCGTGACTACGCCGCTCACATCCGCTTGCGAGCTCTCGACGAACGCCTGCAACGACTCACGCAGCGGCGTGAACCACAGGCCGAAATAGACGATCTCCGCGTACTTGAGGCCGATGTGCTGCTTGAAGTGCGACAGATCGCGATCGAGGCAGAGCGCTTCCAGTTCACGATGCGCGGTTAGCAGCAGCGTTCCGCCCGGAGTTTCGTAACAGCCGCGTGACTTGATGCCGACAAAGCGGTTCTCCA
>PLBD01000314.1 GCA_003135315.1 Acidobacteriaceae bacterium
GTGATACAGCAGCGGCAGGAAGATGAAGACCCACTCCAGCACATGTACGAAAGGCAGGCTGGTGAGAAACTTTACCTGGTCGTTGTAGGCCTGGACGCCATTCGCCGATTCGGAATTGGAAATGAAGTGTTCGACCAGAAACGCGCCGATGGGCACGATGCCGGACAGCGAATGCAGCCGGCGTAAGACAAAAGAATAGCCCTGCCCTGCACGCAGCGGAGCTACTCCCTTTCCAATCCGGGTGACACTGGTTTCAACAGAACTGGCCGAGGAAGCCACGAAGCCAACTCCTTATGAACGCGGAGCAGATGAACAAACATTTCATTATCGAGTTCGCCGAGAGCGCAAGTCAAGAAAGCTGCCGCCGTTCGNNCCGGCGGATAAGCGAAAATCAGAATAGCTTCTGGACGGGCCAATAGCTTGTGACGTGCGTCACAGGCCCGCATGACTTAACACGGGGCCCGCATAACGATCCGACCCGCCGGAACCGCGCAGCTTTTTCCCAACATTTATAGTGTCTTCATCCCCATGTTGATCCGCGAGAATGTTCCGCTTGCTCCCTTGACGACCCTCGACGTGGGCGGCCCGGCTCGGTTTTTCGCCGAAGCCCGGACGGAAGCCGAGGTCCTGGAATCCGCCGAATTTGCCCGCGCGCGCGGGCTGCCTCTATTTGTGCTCGGAGGCGGCAGCAATCTCGTGATCTCAGATACAGGGTTCGCGGGACTGGTGCTGAAGGTCGCCATCACGGACCTCGAGCATGTTCCAGGGCCAAATGGTCAACTGACGTTTATCGCCGGCGCAGGTTACGACTGGGACACGCTGGTGAGGGAATCTGTCGAGGCCGGCTGCGCCGGACTGGAGTGCCTGAGCGGAATACCTGGCACTGTGGGCGGCACTCCTGTACAGAATGTCGGCGCCTACGGCCAGGAAGTTTCCGGGACCATCCAGGAAGTGCGGGTCTTCGATCTGGAATCCCGGCAAATCAAGACTCTGTCAAACGCAGAATGCGGATTCGCCTATCGCAGCAGCGTCTTCAATACAACCGGGCGTGGGCGCTATGTGATCCTGCGCGTCTCCTTTGCTTTGCAGCAGGGCAAGCCGAGCGTTCGTTATGCCGACCTCGAACGGTCCTTCGCGGGCCGCTCGAAGGAGCCGACGCTGAGCGAAGTGCGACAGGCAGTTCGCGACATTCGCCAGCGCAAGGCGATGTTGATCATTCACGGCGAGGCGGACTCCCACAGCGTGGGATCG
Organism: Acidobacteriaceae bacterium; assembly: GCA_003135315.1. Lineage (GTDB taxonomy): Bacteria > Acidobacteriota > Terriglobia > Terriglobales > Acidobacteriaceae > Bog-257. The sequence goes on from PLBD01000314.1 coordinate 1,252, forward strand.
TTCTTCAAGAACCCTATCGTTGCGCAAGCAATCTTCGAGGAACTGTCGGCGAGGCTCGCATCGCGCGGGCTGGACTTGCCCAGCTACCCCGAAGCAGGAGGGTTCCGCAAATTGCCGGCGGCCTGGCTGGTGGAGCACGCAGGCTTTGCTAAGGGCTACCGCAAGGGCACGGTGGGCATCTCGCAAAAGCACGCGTTGGCGATCATCAACTGCGGTGGGGCGACGGCGGCCGAGATCATCGCGTTGAAGGACGAGATTCAGGCGCGCGTAATGCATGCGTTCGGCATTGAGCTCGATCCCGAGCCAGTGTTCGTGGGTTTTTGAAAGCCGCGACACGCTTTCCGCTGTTCGCTCTTCGCTTTCTCGCGGCGACTGCAAAATCCAGTTGATGCTGCTTGCTAGTTGCTAATCGCTAATTGCTGCATTCTTACGCCATTCCGTTGCCCGCTCGTACGCATGGGCCAGTCGCAAGCAAATTCCATCCGCGCCCGGGCGGCCGGAAATCTGCATACCGACCGGCAGCCCATCGCGTGTGAATCCGCAAGGGACCGACGTGGTCGGCCAAAACAGCACACTGAACGGCGCCGTGTTACGCAGGAGATGCTTCACCTCGAATGGCCGCACATCTGGCACAGCCAGCGCCTCCACCTCGGCGAGCTTCGGCGCCGGGACCGGGACCGTCGGAGAGATGACCACGTCCACGTGCTCGAAAATCTGCTCAGCGGCAGGGCGAAACTCCGCCAGGCGGCGCCGTTCGCGAATGTATTGGCTTGCCGTGATTCCCGCGCATCTCTGTATTCGATACAAAGTCCGCGGGTCGTAAAGCTGCGGACTGTTGTTCACCATCGCTTCGTGATACTCGTAGATCTCCGCGTCGAAGATGGTGCGGAACCCGTCAACTGCAATCTCCACCTCGCGAACCTGCGCCGCCAGCTTCCCGATCAGTTGCAATGCTCCTTCAATGCACGACGCTACATCCGGGTCAAGATTGTCGAAAAACGCCTTGCGCGGAACGCCGACCTTCAACTTGGGAACGTCTTCCTTCAGCAATGCTGCCAGGCCGGACTTGTCAGCGAGCACATCGATCACCGTGGCTGCATCGCGCACCGTGGCCGTCAACGGACCCACCGTATCGAACGAAGGCGCCAGCGGCACCACTCCCTTAAGGCTGATCAACCCAGCGCTGGGGCGGTGTCCCACAACGCCGCAAAGGGCGCTGGGACAGCGAATCGAGCCGGCTGTATCCGTCCCCAAGGCGGCGACACACAGTCCCGCAGCCACAGCGGCGGCCGAGCCCGAAGAAGATCCACCCGAGATCCGTTCCAGGTTCCAGGGATTTCTCGTCGGTCCAAAGGCGCTCACAACGCCGCTGATGCCGAAGGCGAACTCGTGCAGGTTCAACTTGCCAAGGACGACAGTTCCGGCCTGCTTCAATCGCCGGACGACCTCGGCATCTTGGGTGGGTATGCGATCGCGGTACTGATTGCTGGCCGCCGTGGTCCCCACGCCTGCGGTATCAAACAGGTCCTTCAGTCCGATGGGTATTCCGTGCAGAGGTCCGCGATACCTTCCCGCGCTTATTTCAGATTCAGCCTTCCGAGCCTGCTCCAGCGCGAGATCGGCTGTAACAGTAATGAAAGCGTTTAAGCGCGGATTGAGCCGCTCGATGCGCGCCAGGCAATCATGCGTCAGCTCGACGGGCGATAGCTGGCGGGTGCGGATCTGTTCCGCTGCTTCGGTTAGCGTGAGCACGGAGAGGCATCTTACCACTACGCTCTCTTCTGCTTCTTCTGGCATTTCTCGCAAATGCCGTAAATCTGGAAGGTATGGCGAGTGGGGAGATACTTATGTTTGCGGCCCACGGCCTGCTCGATGCGTTCGATGTCGGCGGAGAAAAACTCGACTGAACTGCCGCACTCGGTGCACACCATGTGATGGTGATTGCGCCGCTGATACTGGTGCTCGTAACGCGCAACGCCGTCGTTGAACGCCACTTCGCTTGCCAGGCCGCATTCCGCCAGCAGCTTCAGCGTGCGGTAGACCGTCGTGAACCCGATGCCCTCATCTTTTTTCTTGACCAGACGGTAGAGTTCGTCGGTGGAAAGATGGTCGCGAGTGTCGATGAACGTCCGCAGGATGGCATCCCGCTGGCCGGTGCGCTTCAGACCCACTTTTTTCAGATGATTGTGGAACACGGCCTCAGCCTCGCGCACCATCTGGCGCGAGATCGTCGGCTGGTCGTCGATTCGTTTCTGGAGCATAGACAAGTGCTCCGATGGAGCCTCTCGTTCGCTGTTGCAAGCTACTTGTCACAAGCATAACACTGGCCTGCGGGCCGGGATCTTGGATTAATAATGGCCTCAGTGCGGCAGGGTGGAGCACGCCTCTCACAGGCTGCGGAAAAAGTCCGTTTTGTGTCAGGGCACGACTNNCCGGCTTTAGCCGGCGGCACCGGGCCCTGCTTGGACTTTTTCCCGCAGCTTCTTCCAGGCGTGCATTGATGAGCGAGATGATCAGGTGCGCTTTGCGGAACATCCGTCGTGGGAATCTACCTTGCATCCAGCAGCTGTATCGTTCGCAAGACCACGTTCCCTGTGATGGCCAGCGATTGCGGGCTGAGCTTATCGATGGTGTCTTCGGGCGTGTGATGAAAGACATTGTTGTAGCCGTAGTCAAAGTCGATCAGGTCCACCACGGGTACGCCAATCTTGGCAAACGGAATATGGTCGTCCTCGATGGCAATGGTCTGCTGGAAAAAGTGTGACTGGTAGCCGAGATCGGTGGCCGCCTGGGACACCACGTCAGTCAGCCAGGGCGTGGAGTTGGTATCGCGCTGAATGTCGAGATCGGCGTCGCCAATCATGTCAACCAGTATGAGCGCCTTCACCTTCTTCGCCGTGCCATCCTGCTGCCACTTCTGCGCCAGTTGTCGCGTGCCGTAGAGACTGTCCGTGTCGGTCCATTTCACGAATGCTTCTTCACCGTCGGTCCACACCAGCCAAACGCTGTAGCCGTTAAGCTGTTTGCCGCGGAAGTGATCAGCCAGGGCGAGCAGGAGCGCGGTCGTTGAGCCTCCGTCGTTCGCGCCGACGTAGGTCTTCGGCAATGGATAGTTCGTATCGTAATGTCCCGCGACTACAATGATGCCATCCTTCTTCCCGGGAAATTTTGCGATGATGTTGTTGATGGGAAACGTGCCCGCGGGTGTCTGCGCTGTGAACTTGTCCTGCTCCACATCCACTCCCGTCAGCTTGGAGAGAATGTATTGCTCCAGCTTGGCGTGCCCGGAACTCCCCGGTGGACGCGGACCGAAGGCGACCACCTCCTTCACATACTGCATGACATGATTGCCGTCAATGTCCGGCTGCGAGTCGTTGATTGCAGGATTTGCCGGGATGCCCGCGGATTGAGTCGGCGCAGGGCCGCGGGCCGTCTCCGTCGGCTCGACCTTGGCGACAGCCTCCGAGGAGGCTTGCTGCGGGTGGCTGCAACTGACACTGAGAGTGATCAGAAGCATGGCGAAAATGAGGGCCGAGAATGGGCAGAGCCGCGACTTCATGCTGGAGAGTATTGTAAATGGCCCGCGGCGTTGTCAGCAGGCGCGGGCACCGCCCTCGTTAGCCTCGAAAATCTGGTATTCTGCCCGCCGTGCCACATCGCTCGTCTTCAAATCGCCGTCCAGCGATCAGCATCGTCGGTCCGGGAAATCTCGGCAGCGCACTGGCCCTGACTCTACCTCCGGCAGGCTACGAGGTGCGGTTCCTCGCCGCTCGTGGAAAGAGCGTCCGCAATCGTCACGTCAAGTCTTTGTCGCGCCGAATGACGGCGCGCGTGGTTGAGATGGGAAAGCAACCGCTCGATACCGGGATCGTTTGGATCACAGTCCCCGACGATGCAATTGCAGGCGTGGCCCGCGTACTCGCACAGTCTCAGGATTGGAAAGGCAGGATTGTGTTTCACTCCAGCGGGGCCCTCACCAGCGACGAGCTTGTTTCCTTGCGAGACAAGGGCGCGCGGGTTGCATCCGTGCATCCCATGATGACCTTTGTTCCCGGCGCTGTGCCGGAGATGGCAGGCGTGGCTTTCGCGGTTGAGGGAGATGCTGCGGCGGTGCGCGCCGCAAGGTCAATCGTCGACGACCTGGGCGGAGATGCCTTCGTCATCAAGAAAGAGAACAAGGTGCTGTATCACGTCTTCGGAAGCTTTGCTTCGCCGCTTGTGATCGCGTTGATGGCCTCGCTTGAGCAAGTAGCGAGGGAAGCAGGCATCCGCCAAACGGACATCAAGCCGATGATCGTGCCGCTGCTGTCGCAGACGCTGCGCAATTACTTGAAGCACGATGCGGCGGCTGCTTTCAGCGGGCCGCTCATCCGTGGAGACGTGGCGACTGTGCGCAGGCATCTGGCGGAACTTAAGAAGCTGCCGGAAGCGAAGGCGGTGTACGTCGCGCTGGCCAGAGCAGCTTTGAAAACCCTGCCGGTGAGGAACCGCAGCAGTCTGGCAAAGGCGCTCGGTGGTTCTTGAGACAGCTAGGTGCGTCGTGTCGCCGCGCACCGCTTTCTGCAAAGGGTTCCCTGTCTAACGAAGAACTATGAACCATGTCCATCAGCGCTCTGCAAAGAACGCCAGCGCTTGTGATCGTACTTGATCAGGCTGTTGGCGGCCTCCGGTCCTTCGCTGCCGGCAGCATAGTTGGGAAACTCCGGCGGCGGCAGCTCGGCCCACGCGTCTTCAATCGGCGTGATGATGCGCCACTCCGCTTCCACCTCGTCGCGGCGGGTAAACAGCGTTGCGTCGCCGCGCATCGCGTCCAGCAGCAGCGTCTCGTAAGCGGCTGGCGTGTCCGTTCCGAACGCGTCATGATACGAGAAATCCATCTCTACTCGAATGGCGCGCATCTGCTGCCCGGGCTGCTTGGCGCCGAAGCTCAGCGCGATGCCCTCGTTGGGCTGAATGCGCATGGTGATGACGTTGTGATGCACATCTTCGGGATTGCGTGAGAACAGCGCCTGAGGCGTGCGCTTGAAGTGCACCGCGACCTCGGTCAAAGGCTTCGCCAGCCGCTTGCCGGCGCGAATGTAGAAGGGAACTCCCGCCCAGCGCCAATTGTCGATGTGCAGTTCGACCGCGGCGTAGGTCTCGGTTTGCGAGTTGGGATTGACGCCCGGCTCCTGACGATATCCCGGAACCGGCTTGCCATCGATCTGGCCGGGGCCGTACTGTCCCCGAACGGTGTGTTTCGCGACCTGTTCCTTGGACATAGGAGCGATAGCGCTTAACACTTCCACTTTGTGACCCCGCACCGCGTCGGCGTCGAAGCTGACCGGCGGCTCCATCGCGGTCAACATCAGCAATTGGAGCATGTGATTGGCGACCATGTCGCGCAGCGCGCCGGTCTCTTCGTAGAATGTCCCGCGACCTTCCACGCCCAGCGTTTCAGCGGCGGTGATCTCGATGTACTCGATGTAATTGCGGTTCCACACCGGCTCAAACATGGAATTGCCGAAGCGGAACATCATGATGTTCTGCACNNATTTCGTTCAGCTCCTGCGCGCTCTTGAGGTCACGGCCGAAGGGCTTTTCCAGGATGATGCGAGTCCAGCCTTCACCGTTAACGGCGAGTCCGGCTTCGCCCAGACCTTCTACAATCGGCGGCGCGAGCGAAGCGGGTGTGGAAACATAGAACATCACGTTCTTGCTGGCGCCGTTCTTCTGCATGTCCTCGATCTTGGCCTTCAGGCCGGGATAGAAGTCGCGGCGGTTGGCGTCCCCGACGAAGTAATGAAGCCGCTGAGCAAAGTCGTCCCAGCCCTGGTCAGTAAAGTTGCGAGCGTCTTTAGAGTTGGCTGCGCCTTCACGCAGGCGTGAGCGATACTCTTCGTCGTCGTACTTGGACCGCCCGATGCCGAGAACCTCGAAATTGCGGCTGGTGCAGCCGGCACACGCCAGATCGTACAGCGCGGGAATCAGCTTGCGCCGGGTAAGATCGCCGGATCCTCCGAAGATTACGACCAGACAGGAATCACCCTGCGGCAATTGGGGAGTTTCGATCTTGAGCGGCGTGGGCTGTACCAGAGTGGTCATGCGAATAGCTCCAACGCGGTTGCGCTCATCTGCAGATGCCGGATCGCAGCTAAAGGATTCGCGGGGCGCCCGGATGCCGACTCACTTGTTGGCCGCGGCTGCGGCGGCCGCAGGCTCTCCCACGGATTCCTTCACCAAGGCGAGGAGTCGACGTAACCCCTTTTCGATGTCCCGTCCCAAGTCGACGCGAATGGCGCGGCGATGATGATTCGTCCAGGACTCGAAATCGCCCAGCGCCTGTGCCTGCTTCAATACGCTAAAGCTGAACTTTTCGCCAGGCACCTCGATGTCGTTGATATCTTCCGACGTCAGTTGCAGGAAGACGCAACTGTCGGGCCCGCCTTTGTGCAACTGTCCTGTGGAATGCGAAAACCGCGGGCTGTATCCCGTCGCAATAGCGACCTTCTTCTGATCGCGAATGGCAAGGCGAATTTCCTGCAAGAGAGATTCGTAGTTTCTCAGCTCCTCGATGAATTGCGTGATGGCGAGATAGTCACCGGGGTTCAGCCGGGCGAGATGGGTCATCAGCATCGCCTGCAGCGATGAACCGCCGCGGCGCAAGACTTCGCAATTTTCCGCGTCGCCAAAGACGCGCAGCGACGTCTCGGCGGCGATCAACTTCTGCTGGGGCAGCGCGTCATTCTGTGCATACTCCGCCAGCGCGCGCACGATGTAGTCTTTGGACTCCTGAACGTCAGGCTGATCGAAAGGATCGACACCGAGCAGCGATCCGGCGATCGCGGTAGCGAACTCCCACAGGAAGAATTCCTCCCCGAGATCAAGCGGGTTACGAAGCGTGTGGCGCAGTACCGGATGTCCGGCGGCTTCGAGAGCCGCGAGCTTCGATTCCACGTCCGCGTTTGCGGCCGACGGCACGTGGATGTAGACAAAAATGCGATCGTCGCCGTAAACCTCGGGCGCGCCCAGCGGCTCGCCGACAATCGGGACGAGGCCATTGCCTTCTTTGCCGGTACTCTCGGCAACCAGGTGTTCGATCCACAGGCCAAGCGCGGCCAGTGGCGGAGGCGTGATCAATGTCAGCTTGTTGCGTCCAGCGCCCGCGAGCGCGCCCAGCATCGCTCCCAGCCGCACGCCGGGATTTTCGATCAGCGGGACTGAATCGGCGCAGGCATGGGCCGCCTGCCTGGCGGTATCGAGCAAGGCCTTCACGTCACCGCCCATCAGGGCAAAAGGCACGATACCGAAGTACGAAAGCGCCGAGTAGCGGCCGCCGATGTCCGGCATGTCGAGAAAAATGCGGCGAAAGTGGCCGTGCGCGGCTTCCTTGGCAAGCCGGCTGCCGGGATCGGTGATGGCGATGAGGTTTTCTCCGCAGGCGTCGCCCTTGATGCGTTTCACGCGGTCCCGAAAGTAGTGGTGAAACATTTGCGGCTCGGTGGTCGTGCTCGACTTCGAGGAAACAATAAATAGCGTCTTCCCGACGTTGACCTTCTGCTCCAGGTGACGAATCGCGGTCGGTACGGTCGAGTCGAGCACGTACAGCTGCGGATAGCCCTCCTGCTTGCCGAAGGTGCGGGCCAGCACCTCAGGACACAAACTGGGGCCGCCCATACCCAGGACGACAGCGAACTCGAATCCGGCATTCCTGACTTCCTGGGTAAAGGTCTCGAGTTCCTGGATGTGGGGCTGCATGGCTGCGGCAACAGTGAGCCAGCCGAGGGAGTTGACGATACCTGCTTCGCGCTCAGGCTCGCTCTTCCATAGCGTGAAATCCTTCTTCCACAGCCGTGACACGGATTGTTCCCGTCCCAGACGCTCCAGTGCGCTGCGAAAATCTGCCTCGGAGTTGCCCAGTGACGCTGTATGTCGCGCAAGAATGCTGTTCGTGACTTCGTTCGGCCGGGTCTCCGACAAAGGAATGCTGCCCATGACTGCCTCCCCGCGCTTCCGCGCCAGCGCGTGCTTTTCACGACAGATAACAGAGCGCCGACACATAGTGCCGGCGCCATGGAACGCTTCAATTGTAAGCCTGAATTGTTACGGTTTTGTCTTCTTTATCACTTCGCGCGCCTTGGCAACGACGTTATCCACGGTGAAGCCAAAGTGCTCCATGATGATCTTGTACGGAGCTGATGCTCCGAAGTCGTCATGGGCGACACTATATCCGCTGTCGCCAACGTACTTGCTCCAGCCAAGGCTGGCGCCGGCTTCCACCGACACCCGTGCCTTCACCGCAGCAGGAAACACCTGTGCCTGGTATTCGGCGGGCTGCTTTGCGAACAGCTCCCAACAGGGCATGGAGACGACGCGCGCCTTCACGCCTTCGGCAGTGAGTTGCTCGTATGCTCCCACGCAAAGCTGCACCTCGGAGCCAGTGCCCATCAGGATGATGTCTGGCGTGCCGGCAGAGTCGGCCAGAATGTAGGCGCCTTTGGCTACACCGGCGGCCGAGGCATACTTGGTCCGATCGAAGGTTGGCACGCCCTGGCGAGTGAGCACCAGCGCCACGGGTTGGTTCTTCATTGGCATGATGACGCGCCAGGCTTCGGCAACTTCGTTGGCGTCGGCGGGGCGGATGGTCATCATTCGGGGCATGGCCCGCAACGACATGAGCTGCTCAATCGACTGGTGGGTAGGGCCGTCTTCACCGAGACCGATGGAGTCGTGGGTGTAGATGTAGATGACCGGCAACTCCATCATCGCAGCCAGGCGGATCGCCGGCCGCATGTAGTCGGAGAAGATGAAGAACGTCGCTCCAAAGGGCCGCACACAGGAGAGCGCCATGCCGCTTAGGATCGAGCCCATGGCATGCTCGCGGATGCCGAAGTGGAAGTTGCGGCCTGAGTGGTCTTCCTTCTCGAAGTCGCCGCCATCCTTGATGAGCGTTTTGGTTGAGGGATAGAGATCGGCAGCGCCGCCGATAAGCCAGGGGACCTTGGCAGCGACAGCGTTCTCCACTTTGGCACTCGAGTCGCGCGTGGCCATGCCCTTCGCGTCGGCGGGGAACGCAGGGATGTCTTTGTCCCAGCCGGCGGGTAGCTCCTGGTTCGACATCTGCTGCCACATCTTGGCCTGATCGGGATTCTGGGCCGCCCATGTCTGGTACTTGCCGTCCCACTCCTGCTCCCACTTTGCGCCGCGCTCCACCGCCTTGCCCATGTAGGTCTTCACTTCGTCGGGAACGAGGAACTGAGCGTCGGGCGGCCATCCGTAGACAATCTTCGTCTTGCGGACTTCGTCTACTCCCAGCGCCTCGCCGTGGGCTTCCTTGGTGTCCTGACGGTCGGGAGATCCCCAGCCAATATGCGAATCGCAGATGATGAGCGATGGCCGATCCGGCTCTCTCTGTGCGGCCCTGATGGCGACGTCGACCAGATTGAGATCGTTGACATCGGTGACGTGCAGGATATTCCAGTGCCAGCCTTCGAATCGCGTGGCGACATCGTCGGTGAATGCCAGAGAGGTGTGGCCTTCGATAGTGATGTGGTTGTTGTCGTAGAACCAGATCAGGTTCGACAGCCCGAGATGCCCGGCAACCGAAGCTGCTTCGTTGCTCACGCCTTCCATCAAATCGCCATCGCCGCAGAACGCGTAAATGCGGTAATCGAAGGGAGTGTAGTCGTCTTTGTGGAGCTTCGCGGCCAGCCAGCGCTGGGCCATCGCCATTCCCACCGAATTGGACACGCCCTGACCTAGCGGGCCGGTTGTAACTTCCAACCCGGGCACGTGATGGTACTCAGGGTGCCCCGGCGTCTTCGATCCCCACTGCCGGAATTGCTTGATGTCATCCAGCGAAAGGTCATAGCCGGTGAGGTGCAGCATGGCGTACAGCAGCATGCAGGCGTGCCCGTTGGAAAGAATGAAGCGATCGCGGCCCGGCCAGTGCGGATCGTGGGGATTATGTCTGAGGAAACGGTCCCACAACACGAAGGCCAGCGGCGCCAGCGCCATGGGAGTGCCGGGATGACCGCTATTGGCTTTCTGCACTGCGTCCATCGCCAGCGTGCGAATCGTGTTAATACAGAGGGTTTCGAGATGCTGCTGGGCTGTGGTTTGCTCTTTACCTTGAACAGAAATGTCTGTTTGACTGCTCACCCGGGGCCGCCTTTCATGTGCGAATTCTGGGAGAATCGGGGCTGACGTTCTGAAGCCTACAGTCTAACCCGTCGCGTAAGGTGCTGCTCTACCCGGACGCAGATTTCATAGTCGGCTCTCGACCTGAATTTGCGCCGGTTGTTCGACTTCGACCACGTAATTGGTCCCCTCCCACTGGTGACTCGTGGACCAATTAAAGGTGAATTGCACTGGCACTTTCTGTCCCGGAGCGATGTGGATATCAACATACTCGACCCCTAAAGCAGTGGGAGTGGACTTAGTGTCATGTGGCGTTTTCCACTCATCGTCACTCCAGTGCAGCATGAACGGGGAAGACTCCTGAACTCGGAGCAAGGCTCCGGCCGGAACTTTGCGGACTTGGCGATTCATCTTCCACACTTCGATTATGGGGCGCGGATTATCGTTGCAATAACGCGCGGCAACCGCGTCGATCCGGGCGAAGACCTTGTTATCCACCATCGAGCGCAGCAGCTTTACGTACTCGGCGTGGGCCCACATCAGGGGAATTGCCGATCCCGTAGGCTTGCCGAAAAACATGTGCTCTTCTGGAATGTCCGGCAGGTCCCAGATCTGCTCGGGAAACAGCCCGACGCCGGTAGCAAACCCCTCAGCCGCCCGGATATAGACATCGATATTGCGACCGGCGGCCAGTTCATACATGGCACGTTCCAGCATCAATAACGGCCAGGCGTGGCCCACTCCCCAGGTCTTGAATGATGTGCCGTCGGCGCGCTGACCATAACCGTCGTGGTTATAACGTTTCCAGCAGGGGCCCATCGGAGTATCCACTTTCAAGACCGCGTCGATCACCTTCAAAGAGTCCTCGATGAGCGGATCACCCGGCTTGCGAATGCCCAGGCGGACCAGCTCCAGGAAGCCTTGGTCCACGATCTGGTTTGCGGGATAGCGATACTGGTCGCCCGGTTTCTGGTTGGCCAGCACCAGCTCGCCGCGCTCGGGATCCTCGTCGCCAACCGCGCCGTCCTGGCTGATGGCGGGATTGATGCGGATGTAATGCCGCTTGATCCCCGGTAACAGCGTGCCCTGGTTGGTGACCGTCCACTTCTCAACGTGCGACTCAAGGAAGTCGGCGTGGGTGCGCACGAAGTCCGCCGTGTGCTTGTCACCGCGGTCCTCCAGCATCTCGGCGGCGCAGATCAGGGCGGCGATGTTCGTAGCGAGCGTGGAAGGCGAGTAGCCTGACGCTTCCTCCCAGCGGTCTTCGGCAGTGGCGGGACCTTCGCGGATCAGATAGGCGCAAGCCCGGAAAACCGTGATGGCAGGATCGAAATCGGCGAGCGCGTTGGCCTTCCAGAGGAGCCAGGCCAGGATGATGGGATAGGAAACCTCGTCCAGTTGTACGCCCGTCCAGTAGGGGGAGCCGTCGATCCAGAAGTTCTGGTAGAAGCCGCCATCTTCGCGCTGGGCAATCGCCAGATAGATCATGGCGCGCAACGGTGTAGTGGCATCGCCCGCCGCTAGAAGAGCGCTGGCGCATTGCACCATGTCGCGCGTCCACACCAGGTGATAGCCGCCCAGTTCGTCATCGCTTTTGTCTTCTCCCCAGGGAATGCTCAGGCTGGCGATCATGGCTCCTGGGTACAGCTTGTCCTCGTGCGCCAGCAGCAGGTTGATGCTGCGGGCGAATAAACAGGAGGCTTGCTCGGAGACCTTGTCATGGTTCATGTCAATGACAGCGAGCCGCTTGCGGGTGCGGTGCCACTGCTCGACGAAACTGTTTACGTTGGATTGAAACGGAACGCACAGGGATTGGAAGAGGGTTGCGCCGGCCGCGTGTTTACTGCGGCCAAAAGCGAGGCCCAGGGTGAATTCGGTGCCGCGCGCCAGATCGATCTCGCCGGTAAGCGCGATGTTTCCGTCCAGTGCGGAATCGTATTGCCAGTCCATCTTTAGGTTCTGTTCCAGGTCCGTCCAGCCGTCGCTGGTGCCGACATATCCACAGGAGAGCTTGGAGAACCGGGTATTGGGCGCCAGGGCGATGTGCCTGTTGTTGCGGTAGGCATGCAGGAAATAGCGTCCCTTCGCCTGAATCACTTCGGCGTTGTTATGCCAGCCGCCAATTTCAAGGTGAGGAGCGCAAAGGACGTAAAGATGCAGCCGGCCTTGCCAGGCAGGCGCAACATTGAACCTGGTATGAATCAGCAGACAGTTGAGGTGCGGGTCGCCGATGATCTGCTTCTCAATGGTGTATCGTCCGTCGGGGTCCTTGTTGGTGATCTTGAAGCCCAGCGCTCCGGGATCGATAAGTTCAATGGTGCTGATAGTGTTGCGGCGCTCGTCGTGGAAAAATGTCTCTTCGTCGCTGACCATGAACTGCAAGTCCCGGATCTGAGGGGAATCAATGGTCGGATAGTAGATCTCCGTGTTCACACCATTGGCCAGCGTGTACCAGATGCGGCTGGATATAGCGTATGCGGTGCCAACTGCATCCTTGGCGCCGCCTGTCCAACGGGGTTCAATGCCGGGCGCGCCCGGGGCTGGATTCCTACTGCTCAAGATGAACATTCTCCTCGTGAAGGCCGCGGATCCGCAAAGCCTGCTCAGCGCAAAGCTGTCAGCCAGGCGTCAAGCGGACTCTCTATCCAGGCCGCAGCGGCAGCCGATAGGGGGCGTTCGAAGTGTACCGCGAGCGTCAAGGGCGTATAAAATTTCACTTGTCTGCCGTGCCACTGAGGTCAGCAGGTTGGTCGAAAAATTCGGGAACTTTCGATTCTGGTATCATGAAACACAAGCAGGATGTGGCAAGAAAGTGCTCCCAACTTGCCTTTGGGGTATTGGCCGGCAGTAATCGTGTTCCCATCACGATCCGCCTTCGGCTCGTGGGGCCTTTCTTTCTGTGCGCCAAGTCGTCATGACGAGTGATGTCGATGTATTTCATAGCCCGCACCCGGCGCTGATTCCGGGATCTGCGGCCGACGACGCAAATGGCGCAATACTTCAGATCGCTGAGCGAAGTGCGCTGGGATCAACCAACGGCTTTTGAGCTGTTGCGGCAGGGGCACGTTCTGACAAGGAATGGAGGGTAACAAAGTGCAAATTGCGATCGCTTCTGATGAAGCAGGGCATGAAGCTAAACAGCGGCTTGCCGCGAACCTGATTGCGGCTGGACACGAAGTCACGGATGCTGCGCCGCCAGTCCAGGGCCAGGGCCGGACCGATTACGCCGAGCAGGTTGCGCTGTCAGTGTTGCGGCACGACACCGAGCGCGGCATCATCATCAGCAGCCGGGCGGTCGGCGCGTCGGTGGGCGCGAATCGCGTCCCCGGAGTCCGCGCGGCGCTGTGCAGCGACGCGCATTCCGCCCACGTCGGCGCCAAGATCGAGGGCATGAACGTTTTGGTGCTGGCGTTGCATTCCTTGGATGACGAGCGCGCGCGCGACGTGGTCGACGCCTATCTGAATGCCACGCTTGCCCCCATTGAAGTGGTCGGGGGCTTGCCTCCCCGGCGCTTGCAGCGCGTCTTTGCGTACATCCGGGAGAACGTGGCCCGCGGCTTATCGGTGACCGAACTGGCGCAAGTGGTGGGCATGAGCCAGTATTACTTCTCCAAGCTGTTCAAGATGAGCACCGGCATAACTCCCCATCAATACGTAATGCGGCAAAGAGTGGAGCGCGCGCAGGAGCATTTGCGCGAGAGCCGGATGGCGCTGGCCGAGATTGCCACCCAGGTCGGATTCGAAACCCAAAGCCACTTCACCAGCGTGTTTCGCCGACTGGTGGGCGCGACCCCGAAACGCTATCGGGAAATGCATCAGGCGAGTCCGCTGGTGTCCGTCCCATCGCCGGGGCAACAAAAGCCTGAAGAGCAGAAGTCAGCGACAGCGGCGTAAGGAAATCACAATCGCATGCTAATAACACCGGCGCGACCTGGGTCGCGCCGGTGTGCTTTTGGCCGTTTGAGGCGAGGAGCTATTGCTGTTGCGGCCGGGCGACCGGCCTCCTCATTTTGGTTGTGGGGTTGGGCTTCAGCTGGCCAGTCTGCGCCGGCATGAGCTCATTGAGCAGCCCATCGGCGTGATAAATGTTGCGCAGCGACTCGGTAATTGCGCGGCTGTCCACTTCCACCGCGCGCGCTACTTTGTCGCTGTATGCAAAGTTCCAAACCAGCGATTCGATGTTGCCGTCAAAGATAATGCCGACAACCTCGCCCGCCTTATTGATCACGGGACTGCCGGAGTTGCCGCCAATAATGTCGGGCGTGGAGACTGTATCGTAGACCGTCTTCAGGTTGATGGCTGACTTGTACTTGATCCAGCTATCCGGAAGCTGATACGGCGGCTTGCTGCCGTGCTCGGCAGCGTGCTCGTAGGCTCCGCCCATGGTCGTGAACCACGATACATCCTTGCCGTCGAGCTTGTAGCCTTCCACCGAGCCATAGCTAAGTCTCAGCGTGAAGGTTGCGTCCGGCGGCACGCTCAGGCCTTTCTGTGCGAACAGCGCCTTGCCGATGTTCCCGCCACTTTGCCGTAGCACCGCCTGCACCTGGTTCTCATTACGATTGTGAATGGCGGCTGCATCCGGCTCAACTTCCCGCATCATCACGATCAGCGGATCGGTGCTGGCATTCACCGCTGCCACACCACCTTCATAGAGCTGCTTCCGCACGGCAACATCCTGAAGCTTGGTGCCGTCGATCGCTGCTTTGGCACGCTCGTCGGGAGTCTTGCCGGCCAGCGCTTTCTTCACGTCGGAGTTGTCGGCGCCGAGTTGGTCCCGCATTTCCGCCAGGCTCTCGCTTAGCAACACCTGCTCCAGACCCTTGTAGATCGGCGCCGTGGAGAAGAGTTGCTGCTCCAGATTTGGCAGTTGCGATTCCTGATAGTCGTGCATGCGTTGATTGCTGGGCATCTGCTTTTCATACGCAGCGCGCACGATATAGCGGGCGTACCGCGCCAGGTCGCCGCGGAAACCGCCCATACTGTCGAGATACAACACTTGCTTGTAAATCTGCTTCTGTACATCCACTGCCTTGGCAATCTGCGCCCAGGGGTCGCCGAACTCCTGTTTGCGCTGCGGATTGGATTCGACGAACTCCTTCAGGCTCTTCTCGTCGGCGGCTTTGGTGGCCATCACATCCTTGTCCTTCAATCCGTCTTCGTAACCGGTGACGGCCTTGAAGGAATTCTGCAATCCGAATACGTCGCTCTGCGCTTCGCGTTCGTTCTCCGCCGATTGCGCTCCAAACTTCTGCAGTACATCAACCCGGCGACT
>PLBD01000129.1 GCA_003135315.1 Acidobacteriaceae bacterium
GCTCCGGCCGCTCCATGAAGCCAACCTTGCAGCTCGGAATGATCGATTCCGCGCGGGCGCGCGCGTAGCTCACCATCACTGAGCTGACCATCACGAAGGCCACCATCACGACGTAGAAGAAACGGTTCGCCCGCGCGTAGTAGACCAGCAATCCGAAGAACAGCGCCACATCGCTGTAGCGGTCGATGATGGAGTCGAAGAAGCCGCCGAACTGCGTGACCTGATTAGTGGCCCGCGCCACCCGGCCATCAACCATGTCGAAGATGCCGGCGGCGATAATCACCAGACCGGCGTAGAGGAACATGCGGCGCTGGTTGTCGGCATGCGCATAGCCGAACAGGATGCCGGCAATTACGTTGATCAGCAGTCCAATGAAGGTGAGCGCATTAGGCGAGATTCGGGTCAGGGCCAGGCCGTGCACTATCTTGTACAGCAGCCATTTGCAGGACCGCCCAACTGCGCTTGTCCAGGTCATGCCGTCTCGTCTAGGCTACGTCGTGAATGGTAATCAGCTTCAGCACCTCGAGCTCGCGTTTGCCCGTGGGCGTAACCACTTCGCTTACGTCCCCCACCTTCTTGCCCATCAAGGCGCGTCCTATGGGCGAACTGGTGGAAATTAATCCCTTAGTCACATCCGACTCTTCGCTGGTCACCAGCTTATATTCGATCTTCTCATCCTTGGTGGAGTCATAGACCACTATGGTCGAGCCGATGGCCGCGCGGTCACGAGGAATGTTGGCCATGTTGACCATTGACAGGTCGGCCATGCGCTGTTTCAGTTGACCCAGCCGGGCCCGCACAAACTCCTGCCGCTGCTTGGCCATGTGATACTCGGCGTTCTCGCTGAGATCGCCCATGGCAACAGCCTTTTTCAGTTCCTTAGGCAGTTCGTGGTTCAGCTCGTGCTCGAGGAGCGCAATTTCCTCTGACAGTTTTTTCTTGATGTGTTCAGGCATACTTCAGCGTCAATGCTCCGGCCACAGGCCGTTTACCCAAGGCAAATTGTGATTATACGCGACTGAGGCTCCGAATCCTCCCGGTCGCCCAGCAGTGGCCTTCGCCGGACTTCCCCGAAGGACCTACCATCCCGGAAGCCGCGTCAATTGACCGTTTTCTAAGAGCTGGAATATAATCGGGTCATAATGTCGTAGTTCCCCTTCATATCCCAGTGCACTCTGGGGACAGTGCTCCGGCCCTCATGACTAACCTAAGTTTTAGCATCGGAGACAAGGTCGTTTACCCGAACCACGGGGTGGGCGTGATCGAGCAGATCAGCAGCAGGACGATCGGCTCACAAGTCGAACGATTCTACCTCCTGAAAATCAAAGCCAGCAGCCTGAAGGTGATGGTGCCCGCTCACAACGTGGGCAGCGTCGGGCTGCGGCGGGTGGTGCGCAACGGCGAGGTGCAGAAGGTCCTGGATTTTCTCACCGATGGCATATGCGAAAGCCATGCCGACTGGAAGTACCGCTTCAAGGAAAACTCCGACAAGATGCGGACCGGCTCCCTGCTGGATGTTGCCGAGGTCTTGAAAGGCCTGCTTCTGCTCGCCCAAGGCAAGCCGCTCAGTTTCCGCGAAAAGAAAATGCTGGAGCGCGCTCGCTACCTCCTGGTGAGCGAATTAGCCATGTCCAAGAATCGGGAAGAATCGGAAGTCGAGGACCTGCTGAACAAAGCTCTGTCGAAATGCAAACTCCGCTTCCCCGAAGCGTCGAGCATGGAATCCTGATTCCAAGCCGTTTTAGTCTCCGGCCTGAAGTGAGTATGGCGAAATTAGGTTGAGGCTCCGCGGCTATGGCGCGAGACTGCTTCTGCAATCGCGAGCGAAACAAGCTCCACACTGGCGCTGCTTCGCAATCTGGATTGGGTTCGCCCCAGGTGAGAACTATGAAAATTGCAACCACCTGCTCCGGCTTACTAGGCCGTGCCGTCCTTTTCGCACTGGGAATCGCTCTGCTGCTTGGAGTCGGCGAGCTACCCGGGCAAGCGCAAACTTTCAAGGTGCTTCATACCTTCACCGGCGGCGACGATGGCGCGTACCCGCAAGCCCCGCTGACCATGGATGGCGCTGGAAACATCTATGGTGCAGCTTACTCGCACGGCGCATCGGGACTGGGCACGGTTTTTCGCCTGCAACCAAAGGATACCTCCTGGATCTTCACGCCGCTGTACTCTTTTCCTCAAGTGATCGACGGCGCCTACCCAGTTGGCGTAGCGCTGGGCCCCGACGGCAGCATTTATGGTGCGACTTACTTCGGAGGAGAACAGAGTGACGGCTGTGGTGTGGTCTTCAATGTGAAACCTCCGCCGACCCGTCCGGCAACGCCTTTAACTCCCTGGACCGAAACCGTTCTGCATGTCTTCGAAGGCAACGACGGTTGTGATCCTGAGTCCGGCGTTTCCTTCGATCATGCCGGGAATCTGTACGGCACCACACCCAACTACGGGCCCTACAACGCGGGTGTCGTTTTCCAGATGACCCGTTCCGGCTCGAGCTGGAATTTCCAGCTTATCCACGCTTTTTCTGGCAATGATGGTACCTACCCACTCGGCCCGGTCGTCTTCGATAGCGCGGGGAACTTATATGGCAATGCTGCTTTCGGCGGTCCCGGCGACACGGGAACCATCTACCTGTTGGCGCCTTCGGGCGAGAATTGGGTTTTCACCCGGCTCACCGATTTTCCGCAGAGCGGAGACGGCTATCGCGTCTACGGCGGCGTGACAGTCGATCAGTCAGACAATGTTTATGGCGGGACTGTCGGTGGCGGCTCGGGCGGCGGCGGTACCGTCTTCATGATCAGCCGCGGTAATTGGAACTTCAACGTGCTCGATAGCCTCACGGGCAATAATGGGGGCCCCATTGCCGCGCCAACCATCGATGCCGCGGGAAATCTGTACAGCACGTCGAGTCAGGACGGTGCCTACGGCTACGGCAACGTGTTCAAGCTCACGCCTTCCAACGGCAGCTGGATCTATACCGACCTGCACGACTTTACCGGCGGCGCCGACGGCTCAGGTCCCTCGGCCCTGGTCTTCGGCGCCGACGGTAACCTCTACGGTTTCGCCGAAAACGGAGGCAGCAGTCCCGGTTGCGACTACGGCTGCGGCACCATCTTTGAAATCACACCCTAGGCACCCTGTGAGGGTCAGCTTCGGCCCCGGAACGTGCCACCTTATGCCAGGAACTCTGCATATCTTCTCGTTTGAAAGCTGACCCGCTGCAATACGTTACAGGCTGCGGGAAAAGTCCGCTTTGAACGCTTTGTGACAGAGCACGGCTTCAGCCGTGCCGATAATCCGTTTATTTTTCTTCCCGAGC
>PLBD01000307.1 GCA_003135315.1 Acidobacteriaceae bacterium
CGGTGGTTCTGGAGCTGCTGCTTGGCCGTGCCCTGGAGCTGGGTGCGCGGCTGGCTGAGCCGGGCGAGTTCACTCAGCGCGCCTTCCTGGCCGGCCGGCTGGACCTGACTCAGGCCGAAGCCGTGCGCGACCTGATCGAGTCGCAAACGCTTTACCAGGCGCAAGTGGCGGCACGGCAATTGGACGGCGCGTTGTCCAAGCGGTTGCAACCCATCAAGCAGAAGCTGGTGGAGCTGATCGCGACGATGGAAGCGGGAGTGGACTTTGCTGAAGACGATGTTTCGGTGATTGCCGACGAGCAGATCCTGGGGCGCATCGCCGCGATCCGCGCGCCGCTCGAGGAGTTGCTGGCCAGCTTTGCGTTCGGAAAAGTAGTGCATGAAGGGCTGACGCTGGCCATCGTCGGACAGCCCAATGTCGGCAAGTCAAGCCTGTTTAATCGCCTGGTCGAAAGCGAGCGGGCGATCGTCACGGCCACGCCCGGCACCACACGCGACCTGGTCAGCGAAACGGTCGCCATCGGCGGCATTCCGGTGAGGCTGGTTGATACTGCGGGCATTCGCGTAGCAAAGGATGAGGCGGAGAGTATTGGCGTGCGCAAGTCGATGGAGGCGCTGGCTGACGCTGACGTGGTGCTGATTGTTTTGGATGTGGCGAATCCGGCCGAGCCGCGCGAGGCGGGAGATTCGAATCCGGACGCCGAGTTAATCGCAAAAAGCGAAGGTCGTGTCAGGCTTGTCGTCCTGAACAAGGTTGATCTCGCGCCGCCGAAGTGGCTACGGCCTGACGGTTGCGTCGCCACCTCCGCGCTCACCGGTGAAGGCATCGAGGAATTGCGCAAGAAAATTCTGCAGCTAGTCGGCGGGGGCAGCGGCGCGCAGCGCGAGAGCGGCTTCCTGACCAATGTGCGCCAGAAGCAGCTGGTCGCCGATGCGATTGGCGCACTGGACAAAGCTGCAACGGCAGTGCCACAGAAGATTCCCCATGAGATGGTATTGCTCGACCTCTACAGCGCTCTGCGTGCGCTGGATGAGATAACCGGGGCCACTACCGCCGACGACATCCTAAATCTGATCTTCAGCTCGTTCTGCATCGGAAAGTAATGGCAATTCCGATAACGTCCCGGAGTGAGGGTCGCAGCACTCCTGTTCTTGCCGATAAACAGAAAAACTCGGGCAGGGACCGAGTTTTTCGACGGACTCATCTGTTTGCGGGCAAATGAACCGCAATCCGTCGGGCCACGAGATCAAGCCCTTGGCGGGGCAAATTTGCGAGGGTGATTGGGCAAGCCCTGGAGGAGTCGTTGACCGCCCTACAGGAACCGTCATACGATTCGGCCTACATGGCTGCAATGTTCCCCAGCGCCGGCCAGGTTCTCGGCCACTTCCATCTCGTCGAACAGATCGGAGCTGGCGGCATGGGCGTTGTCTTTCGCGCACGCGATCTGCGCCTGCAGCGTGACGTCGCCGTCAAAGTCCTCAACCCCGAAACCTTCCACGACCCCTCCGGACGAAAGCGCTTTCGCGGCGAAGCCCTCATCCTCAGCCGTCTCAACCATCCCAACGTCGAGCTGGTTTACGAATTCCCCGATGACCAGAGCTTCGACTACATCGTCATGGAGTTCGTCCCCGGCAGTTCGCTCGACGAGCGCCTCGAACGCGGCGCCCTCTCTGAGCGTGAGGTCATCGATCTTGGCGTGCAACTGGCGCGCGGCCTCGCCGCCGCCCACGCCCGCGGCATTGTTCATCGCGACCTCAAGCCCGGCAATCTTCGCGTTACCCCGGACAATGTCCTCAAGATTCTCGACTTCGGCCTCTCTCAGCTTTTCGCTTTGCCCGATGACGAAACCGTGACCGAGACCATTGTCGAGGCTGCGCAACCTGTCTTCGCCGGAACGCTTCCCTACATGGCACCCGAACAGCTGCGAGGCCAGCTGCCCGACACCCGCTCCGATGTCTACTCCGCTGGAGTCGTGCTCTACGAGATGGCCGCCGGCTCGCGGCCGTTTGTCGAGCGAGGATTGTTGTTGCGCGATGCCATTCTCACGTCTCAGCCGCCGGCGCTCCGCCAGTCCAAACCCGAGCTCTCCGAGAAACTCGAAGGCATAATTCTGCGGTGTCTGGAGAAAGACCCCAGCGCCCGCTACCAGTCCGCCGGCGACCTGCTGGCTGAGCTGTCGCACGTAGCCGTCGATCAAAACGTCGCGATCCAGAGCGCGACAACCTCTGCCCATCGAACGCCGGCCACTAGAAGAAAAGTCTGGGGATCTCTGACCGCTGCCGGAGTGGTGATCGCAATCGCCGCCGGGGTTTTCCTGTTGCGGCCACCCAAGGTCGAGGCCCACCAGAAAATCATGGCCGTATTGCCCTTCGATGCCATCGGGCAGAACTCCGCCACCGGCGCGCTGGGCGTGGGCCTTATGGAAACCGTCGCCACCAAGCTGGTCGAAGTCGGCCATGACGATACCGTCCAGGTGGTCTCGCCTCATGAGCTGAACGAAAAGGGTGTGAAGAGCGCCGCCGACGCGCGTCGCGAGTTTGGCACCGACTTAGTACTGGAAGGCAGCCTGCAGCAATCTGGAGAAGAGTTGCGCATCACCTGCAATCTGGTGGACTCGAAAACTGGCCGCCAGATCGGTGCCCGAACCATCACCAGGAACTTACGCGACATCTTCAGTCTGCAGGATGAAACCGTGAACGCCGCGCTCGGCATGCTGGCCGACGCCCGCATCAAAATCCAACCGGCCTCGCCTGCGAACACCCATCCCGATACGCAGCCTGCTGCGTATGAGGCTTACATCCGTGGACGAGGATATCTGGAGGAGTACGAGAAACCGGAGAACATCGATAGTGCTATTGCCGATTTTGATCAGGCGTTGAAGATCGACCCGAACTATGCGCCGGCATATGCGGGACTGGGAGAAGCGTATTGGATCGGCTATCAGCAATTAAATCGTGGCAAGGAGTGGCTCACTAACGCGTCCACGAGCTGCCAGAAGGCGCTTGGGCTTGCTCCAGCCATTCCCACGGGCCACGCCTGTTTCGGCAATGTCCTGTTTGGTACGGGCAAGTACGAACAGGCCGTGAAGCAGTACGAGCAGGCGCTGGAGATCGACCCCAACAGCGACTACGCGCTCGGCCAGCTTGCAGATGCTTATCAGAAACTGGGCAATCCGGCAGCGGCTGAAGCCGCCTGTAAGAAAGCTATTGCTCTCCGCCCGAACTACTGGGCGGTCTACAACCGGCTTGGAGCCTTTTATAACAACCAGGGACAGTATTCCAAAGCGGCTGAGATGTTCCAGACGGTGACGCACTTAGCGCCGGACAATTATGTGGGGTACTCCAACTTGGGGGGCGTTTACTTACTTCAGGGGCGCTACGACGATGCCATCACCCAGCTCAAGCGCTCGATTGACTTGCGGCCCAATGTAGACGCTTACAGTAATCTAGGGACGGCGTATTTTGCGCTTCGACATTTTGCGGGCGCCGCCGACAGTTTTCAGCAGGGGGTGAAGCTGGACGACCAAAATTGGACGAATTGGGGCAACCTTGGCGACGCACTCTATTGGACACCGGGCCGACGTTCTGAATCTGCCGCCGCCTACCGCAGCGCAATTTCGTTAGCGCAAGCCAAGCTGGAGGTGAATCCCCGCGATGCGAACATCCGGGCCATCGTTGCGAGCTATTATGCGATGCTCGGCGACCGGGTGCAGGCGCTGAAGAGCCTGCAGGCAGCTCTGAAGATTGCTCCCAAAGATCCTGACGTCGCTTTCCGCGCCGCGATCGTCTACATGCACACCGGCGACACCGAACGCTGCCTTGCATGGCTCAAAACAGCCGTCGATGAGGGATTCTCCCGCCCAAGCATTCGCGACCTGCCCGACTTCGATCCCCTGCAAAACAACCCCAAGTTCCAGGCACTGGTGGTTGGCAGCTAATCTGGTTAGATTTACGGGTGAATGATGACAACAGGGTCGTTCGGACACCCTGGGGTGGGCCCCCCCGTTACGTTGTATTTGAATCGGCAGCTCCCGGGAGGCGGATTGTCTTGGGAACACGTGGCCTTGACGTCATCCCTTACAGGCCCCGAAGGTAAGGGTGGGCCAACGGATACCGGATAGGATTGCCCAGGCGCCATCTGCTTGAACGGAGAATATGGCGGGGGATTTGGTGGTTTCGTATTAGGGAACATGATCCCGTTCGTCTCGACAACTGCGGTCCAGCTCACTTGGCCATCCGGTTTTATCGTGACGTCGGGCACCGAGCAGCCGGCATTGATTTTCACGGGTATGGTCACAGCCTTGAATGGCGTGGTCTTACAGGAAAAGCCAGTCGTGATGACGAGAATGCAGAGAAAGCCCAATCCAACGATCAGTTTCTTGCTCATAGAAACCTCGAATGATGGACCCGGTTTGGTTGCACTGAGAACAGTAGCACGACGCGCTGACTTGTCAACGTAATTCCGAAACGCCGCGATTGCGGTCATCGCAGCAGATCGTGATGGGCGGAACGATCCAGCCGGCAGGCGGCGGCGCCGTTAGCCCAAATTCTCGTGGCTGCCGCGCCCGAGGCGCTTAACATTTCCTTAAGCAGCGGTTTGGCACTAAAATGAGCTTGATCCATTAAATCAATGCGGCCCTCAGAAGATATGGACCGCCAGGAGGCTTCCACGTGAGCATGAAGGCAAGTGTCAGGCAGGTAGAGAGCGTTATCGTGGTCGACCTGAGTGGACGTATCAAACTAGGCGAGGGCAGCACGACTTTGCGCGAGACCGTTAAGGACTTGATGTCGAAGGGACACAAGAAAATCCTGCTGAACCTGGGCGACATCAGCTACATCGACAGCTCAGGCATCGGCGAGCTGGTTAGCGCGTTTACGTCGGTCCGCAACCAGGGCGGCGAACTGAAGCTGCTGAACTTGACCAAGAAAGTGCACGATCTGCTCCAGATCACCAAGCTCTACACGG
>PLBD01000303.1 GCA_003135315.1 Acidobacteriaceae bacterium
GCAATTAGCAATTAGCAACTAGCTCTTAGCTTTTAGCGGGGGCGACGAGAGACTGATGGCGTCCCAATCAATGCAGGATGTCCAATCGGCCAAGTCCCGCCGCATGCGGGACGAAACTGATTAGCCCAGCGCGGAAGCGCTGGGTGAAGCGTAACAACAGAAAAGCGAGTCCCGTAGGGACGGCACGGTTTTGTGTCGTGCCTACGGCACTCGTATCGCACTCAATCCTTACCCCGCCCTGAAGGGCGGGGCTATCAGCTTTCGCGCCCGAGGCGCTGGTTAGTAGGTTTTCGGTCGTGTTGCGTGTGATTTGGAGCGTCGTCCGCAGCCCGAGGCTCGAAGCTAATTGCTAGTTGCTAATTGCTAATTGCTGGATTCAAACATGGCATTACCGCTTTCATACAACATCCGTAACCTTCGCCAGCGCTGGAAGGTGACGCTGCTGGCCATCTTCGGCATTGGCCTGGTGGTGGCTGTCTTCGTCACTTTGCTGTCGATGGAGAACGGTTTCCGTATCGCTCTGCGTTCCACCGGATCGCCGATGAACGGCATCGTTACGCAACGCGGCTCCATGTCGGAGCTGACCTCGTGGATGCCGATCGGCGACGCCAACGTGATCATGGACGATCCCCGAGTGGCGCGCGGCGGCGATGGCAAGCCGCTGGCCTCGTGCGAGGTCGTCGTGCTCACCGTTCGCCCGCGCCGGAGCGACAACCAGCCGGCCAACATTACCTTCCGCGGCGTCTCGCCGGAAGGATTCAAGGTGCGCAACAACGTCAAGATTGTCGAGGGCCGCAACTTCACGCCGGGGCTGTATGAGGCCATCGTCGGCAAGAAGATTGCCGACCGCGTGACCGGGCTTAATATCGGCGACACTTTCAGCGTACAGAAGCACGACTTCAAAATTGTCGGCCTGTTCACCGCCGACGGCAGCTCCTTTGAGAGCGAGATCTGGGGCGACTACGATGCCATGGCGCCCGCGATTGGCCGTAACGGCGGATGCGAATCGCTGACCTTGCGGCTGAGCAATCCCGCCACCCTGGCCTCGTTTGACAAGGAAGTGCGGGCCAATCCACGCGTGCAGTTGCAAATTGATTCTGAACCGAAGTACTACGAGAACCTGGCCGGCCCGACGGCTTCGGCGCTGCTGGGCCTGGCGGCGTTCGTCGCCGTGGTGATGGGCATCGGCGCGGTCTTCGGCGCGATGAACACCATGTACGCCATCGTCTCGCAGCGCACGCGCGAGATCGGAACGCTGCGCGCGCTGGGTTTCTCGCGCTTCAGCATTCTGGTGTCGTTTGTGATGGAGTCGACGCTGCTGGCGCTCATTGGCGGCATTTTGGGATGCCTGATGGCCTTCACCATGAACGGCTACACGGCGGGAACGGGACAGACCATGAGCTTCAGCGAGATGGCTTTTGCCTTCAGGATCACACCCAACGTGCTGATCATCGGATTGGCGTTCGCGGTGCTGATGGGCCTGATCGGCGGCCTGCTGCCGGCCTTCCGCGCTGCGAGAATGCCGATTACGAGGGCGTTGCGGGAAGCGTGAGAATGCAGTGGCCAGTGGCTAGTGGTCAGTGAGTTTCAAGTTTCAGGTTTCGAGTAACAAACCTATCATCTTAGGCAACAGGGAGCGATTTCCCATCCATTTACTTCTTACGCGGAGCGCCCACGCCCGTGATCTCCCACACCACGCCGCAGCCCAGGTTGCAGTTGCCCCCCGTACCTCCGTACTGGGTTGTGCCGTAGAGATTGCCGTCCGCGGCCCGGTGCGGCGCATTATACCCCGCCCAGGCATCGCCTGATCATCCCTTACAAAGGAAATTTGCGTCTCGCCAAAACCCCGTCGTGAGGATAGGCCACTACTCCAGCGACCGCACCTCCGACGATGGCACCAGTTCCGCGGTGCACGGGCCGGGCGCGGCGCTGCCGCAACGAACCACGGCGCGGCGCACCACACGCGCCTGCGATTGCGGCGGGAACTTCATGCCCACGTCGGTCTTCTGCAAGGTGTCGGCGAGGCTCTTCAGGTTGTCATCTCCCTTGATGAACTTCACCTGCTCCACCTTGCCGGGCGACAGCAGCAGGTAGAACTCCGCCGTGCCTTTGTCGGACTTGCTCAACGAGACCTTGTTGCGATGCTCTTCCAGCTTGGGACGCGCGGTGGCCACACGCTGGTCAATGTCCTTCACGCCCAGCGCCGTCAGCTTCGCCCGCGCCACCGGGCTCGGCCGTTCCACCACGAGCGAGAGCACGTAGTAGTTGGTCGCTTTATCTCGATCTCCGCGCTTCTCGTAGATCTCGCCCAGGTGCTCGGCCTCATCGGCGCCGCCCTCGGCCTCCCACGCAGCTACAATATTTTTCTCGGCAGAGTCGATATCGCCCTGCTGGAAGTCGATCCAGCCGCGCGTATCCCAGACCGAGAACAACAGCGAGGCTGCCCCCAGGTCCTGCATACGCAGATTGTCCAGGTTCAGATCGCGGAGTTGGGTCTCCAGCGCATTGATAGCGGCGTCGGCATAGCGGGCGGCGCGATCGAGCTGAACATCCTGCTCGGAGAGCGCGTACGCGATATTGTTCCAGGTCAAGGGCGCGGCGGAGAGCCGGATCGCCTCCTCGAACTCGGCCATGCCCTTGTCGGTCTGCTTGGTCGCGATATACGCCTGGCCCAAGGCGACGCGCAGCAGCGCATTCTTCTGCTGAATGTCGACCGCTTTCTCCAACTCGGCAACGGCCTCGGTAAACTTCTTCTGGCGCAGGTAGAGCCGGCCCAGGTTGGCGTGGGACCGATGGTCCAGCGGATTGATCTCAATCTGCTTCTGGAATTGCCGGATGGCATCGTCGTACTTTCCTTCGTGTTCGTAAGCCACACCGAGCAAATCGTAAGCGTGGGAGTCGTAGGCGTTGTTCTCGATCTGCTTCTTGAAAGCGGCAATCGCCGGCTCGCTTTGGCCGAGATTCAGATAAGCCTCGCCCAGGTCATTCCACGCCCCTTTATGTTTCGGATCCAGTTTGACGACGCGTTGCAGTAAATCCACCGCCGCCTGGAAATGATCGTTCTTCAGGGCCTGGCTGGCAGCCTCGAACAGATCGTCGGCCGATTGATCCGCGCCCCCTGCGCTCGCCGCGCCTGCTGCGCCCGGCGACAGATTCGTCAGCATGATCGACTGGCCCTCATCCGCGCTTACTACGCGACGGAAGGCGGCGTAATCTTCCTTGCGGGACTGCGGAATCTCCGATGCCGTCACCTTCAGCGTGCGCAGGCTGCTCAGCTGGCCGGCCTCGAACTTGTAGACGGCGTGATACTCGGCGTAATCGCGCTTGACGTCCACATTGAGCGGAGCGCGCACGCTGTACTTGGCGGGAAAAGTAATCTTCACCTCGGCCCGGTCGTCGCGTATGGCGCCCAGCTTGATGGGCTCGGTCGAGGCGCTGTCCTCGTCCTCATCGTCGTCGCCGCCCGCAGGCAGATGGATCGATCCCAGCGGCAATACGAAATTCGACTCCGCCGCGGACCAGTTGTAATAGTTCTTTGCGACAACGTCGAACTCGACGCTCAGCGGTTGTTCCGTATCGCTGGGATCGCTGGCCTTCAGGTTGGTAATCTCCGCGCCCCGCATGCTGGCGTGCTGCAGCATGTAGTCGAAGATGTCTTTCCAGCGACTGCTGGGCATGCGGCGCATGGCGTAGCGCAGGGCCGTCTCGGTATCGCCGCGCGACGCGGTAGCCACATGCGCCTTCAATTCGCCAGTGTCGCTCACGCTGCCGACCACGCTGGTGCGATCAAAGGCCTGGAAGGGCAGCTCTTTCGGCGTCCATACCAGGACGGCAGGACCCTCGGGTGGAATGGCCAGCGCCTGCTTGTCGCGCAGGTTCGAAGACAACATGCGAAACGGCGCGACGCCGGGCGTGCTATCCAGCCAAATTTCCTTGCCGTCGACCGGCACGCGGGTTATGACGTGATCGAATTGCGAAGGCGAAGGAATTTCCGGGTCGAGCTTGGTCTTGGAGCCGATCAGCACCGAAGTCGACTGGAAGCCCTCAGCGCTGAGCAAGGCGGCCAGCAGCGTGTTCTTGTCCTTGCAGTCGCCATAGCCGTTGGCCAGCACTTCGCTGGCGGCATGCGGCTGAATGCGGCCCAGGCCGAAGGACAGGCTCACATAGCGGATGTTGCGCGATACGTACTCGTACAGCGCCTTCACCTTCGCCATGTTGTCGGTTTTGCCTTTGACCAGCTCTGCCGCTTCCTTCTTGACGCTCTCATCCGGGATGCGCCGCTCGCGCTCCAGGCTGGCATACCATGCGCCCAGTTCTTCCCAGCTCTTGAAGGTGGTCAGCTGTACCGAGGGAACTTCGTCGTCCGCCTTCTTCTTCTTTTTTTTCTTCTTGTCGGCCTCGTCATCGTTCTTGAGCCGGGAATGGGTCCAGCGGTAGATGCGGCGGTCGCCATCTTCCGTGATCTTCGCCTCGTAGCCTGGCTTGGACTTCAGCTTGATCTGCCGGTCCTTGGGGAGGTTGATCTCCAGGTCCTCGTCGAGAATGATTCCCTGCTCGGCGAAGTTGTAGCTGGTCCAGAATTGTCCCGGCGCCAGCGGGCTGGCGATGGTCTTGACGAAACGGTATTCCAATACATCGCCCGGCCGCAACGACGGCACACTGATGTCCTTGATGTGATAGTCGGTATAAACCGGGGCATCGGCAAAGGTCAGGTCCTGCACTGCCGACTCCTGCGCTGTAACCACGGTGCCGTCGGGCTTGCGCGTGCGCACGTAGGCGATGTCCAGCTTCTCGCTCAGTGCGCTGTAGCCGACTTTGATTTGCCCGAAGGCCTGCACTCCGCTCTCGCTGATGATCTTGATCCGCGCCTCGGTCTGCTCCACGCCGGTGCCGTCGTTCTCAAAGCGCATCGTTTTGCTGGAGTGCTCGACCACATAGGCTTCCTGCGAGTAATCAGGAGGAGTTGCCGGCTGAGCGGCTCCTGAGGGCTGCGCTGCCGCCGGGGCGGTTTCCTTTCCGGAGCTCTGAGGCGTGACGGATGACTGTGGCGACGCTGGGCTCTGGCTTGGCGCGGGTGCGGCGTCCTTGGCAGGCGCCGCTGGCGCAGAATTCTGTCCCGGCGCGGCTTGCGCCAAAGCCGTTCCGATCGATAACAACAGGAGGAGAACTGCGGCGAGAACTGATTTCATGGTTTGATGGCTGGTCGAATGTCCATGGTACGCGAGTGGCGGAGTAACTCCAAACCTTGCCCCAAATCAGGCGAACCATGATTAAGACCTTTCAGCTTGCAGAAGGCATCCTCACCTAATACCATGTTGCGTATTTCGCCGGCCCGGCTCCGGGGCAATCTTTCACAACGCCGGCGACCGATTCCACCTCTGCCGGAGATTCCTCATGAAGAAACCAAAGCCGTTGGCGACTGTCGGCAAAATTGAGATTCATCGGGCCAAATTCCGTCCCTTTGAGACCGTGAAGTATCTGGACATCGCGGCCCTGAAGAGGGCTGCCAAAACGCAGATTGAGATTGGGACAGTTGAGGGCGGCGGCCGGGAGATCACGATCGTCGCCGAGGTCCGCAAAGGAATGATCACCAGGTTGACTCCGGTCGGCTGCAAGGGCTGCTCGGAAGCGAAGGGCGGGCCCGCGCGCAAGGGCAGCGCGGCGCTGAAGAAGGAGCTCAAAGCGGCGCTGGCGCGCATTCGCGAGATGGGACACTCAGGACCCAGGCTTCCGATTCCGATCCGGACGGTTCGCTCGTTCCTCGATATTGACATTGGTCCGATTACCATCGAGTTCTTCCCGTTCAACCTTTGCATCACCTTGGAGAACATGGACGGCGAGATCTGCATGTACTGCTTGCGCGGGGGGCTCATCTTCTGCCTGGGAGAGGGAACGATCAAGCCAACGGGAAGCTGACAGTGAGACGCACCCGTTTGCCCAGGCTCGATCTCCAGCTTAGACGCTGCCTGAAGGCCAGCTCGGCCCGCGAGCGCACCCGCGCCCGTCTACCTCCGCGCGGTTCCCTCTCACACCCGT
>PLBD01000618.1 GCA_003135315.1 Acidobacteriaceae bacterium
AAGCCGAAGGCCTGTGGCTGCGTGACAAGGCCAGGCGCCTGAGGATCTTCGGAGTAGTGGTAGTGGCATTTTGCATTTTCCTGGCGGTCTTCGATGTCTGGGTCGCGCTGGTGCCGACCATCATCGTGGCGGGATTCATGTTGCTGGCCGCACGGACCGATCCTCAGAAGGCACCAGGATTTTGGCAATGGCTGGTGCGAAAGCCACTTTCGTTCTGGATCATGANNTTCTTCTTCGGCGACAGCGCTCGCGCTTTCGGCTCGGTGAGTCTCATCCTCCTCCTGCTGCTCGCCATTTCGCCGGCCAAGGACCATTTCAGCCAGTGGCGCCATTACCAGAAGCAGTACTTACACCTCATCCGTGGCCGCGCCGATGCGGTCACCTTGGAGCGCCACTTCCNNTTCCGCACTCGCTGACTGAATTTGGGTGCACGACCTGCCATCGCGGACAAGGAGCGGCGACTACTGTTGAAGAGGCGCACAACAGCACCGAGCAGTGGGAACAGCCGCTTCTGCCGGCGAAGTACATCGAGGCCGGCTGCGGACAATGCCACATGGAGAAACAGACAGCGACGCCATTCCTGAACCAGGGTCGCGACCTCATTTCCAGCAACGGTTGTACGCATTGCCACACCATCAAGCGGGGTGACGGTACATATATCCTCCCCGATGATGACCCTCCGTCGCTGAAACACATTGCCGACAAGACGACCCGCGAGTGGATCTATGCGTGGATCAAAGATCCCCAGGCGTATGCCGGCACGGCGACTATGCCGAATTACCACTTGCGGGACGACGATGCCCGGGACATCTCCGCATTCGTGATGGCCCAGAGTACGCCGCTCCAACCGCCGATCTCACCACTGCAAACCGATACCAAGGCCGCAGCCGATCCGGCAGCCGGTACGTCGCTTTACGGGCAATCTTTTTGCGCGTCGTGCCACGCCATGCAAAATGCAGCCGGGTCATTGGTCGGAGGGAATGTCGGGCCGGAACTCACGGGCATCGGCACAAAGGCAAAACCGGAATGGCTCCAGGATTGGGTGGCGAACCCTAACCATTACGATCCGCAAACCATGATGCCGCACTACCGCTTCGACGCCCAGCAGGTGGCCACGTTGGTCGGCTTCCTGCAGTCGAAGACGGAACCGGACTTCATCGCCAATGTGCATCTCGAGCCTGCGACTCCTGCGCAAATCGAGCACGGCAAACGACTGGTGACGGAGAACGGCTGCGCCAGCTGCCACGAGATCAACGGCGTCAAAAAGCCTGAGAACTTCGCACCTGAGCTGACCCGTATCGGCAGCAAGCCGCTCTCACAACTGTTGTTTGTGGAAGGAGTCGAACATACTCTGCCCGGTTACGTAGCTGGTAAGGTCCGCAATCCGCGCGCATTCGGCCCCTCGCTGAAGATGCCCCAGTTCAACTTAACGCCGCAGCAGGTCGATGCCATTACGACCGCCCTGCTGGCGCAGACCGACCGGGCGCAAACCCAACCACCTGCCATGCGCATTGCCTCAGTTCAGCAGACCAGGTATGAGCCTGCGGGGCACGCCGGGCAGCTTATGGGCGACCTCCGTTGCTTAACGTGTCATACGATCGACGGCCACGGTGGCGACATGGCGCCAGACTTGACTTGGGAAGGCACCGCCGTGCAGCGGGAATGGTTGACACAATTCCTGAAAAATCCGGAGACCCTGCGGCCGGCGCTGATCCGGCGTATGCCGAAGTTCAATCTCACCGATCAGGAGATCAACACTCTCGCTGATTACATGATGACGGTGTATCAGACGCCGCAGTTTGAACGCGATTCCCTGCCCACATCAGAGTTCACACCCGCCGCAGTTGAGCAAGGACGCCAGCTCTTTTACTCGAAGTTCGCCTGCCAGTCTTGCCACATTGCGGACTATGCGAAAGACAAGGGTTACATTGGTCCGGCACTCGCCGGAACCGGAAAGCGCTTTAATGCAGCGTGGGTTTACCACTGGCTGCAAGATCCTCAGTCGCTGCGGCCGGGGACGATTGAACCCAACCAGCACATGACTGACGACGAAGCGCGTTCGTTGACTGCGTTCCTGATGTCGCTCAACGCAACTGGTTCCAAGGAGGCGACGAAGAAATGAAACGCGCGCTCCTCGCTATTTGCACACTGCTGCTAGTGACCAGTGGATGCTCTCACAAGAGCAAGCCGCAGCCCGCCCCACTTCAGTCAACGGCCAACGGAACCGCAATCGTCGAGTCCAGCGGCGGCAAGCAGATTGGCTATATCGGAATGCCGCTGGATCAACCGGTCGTCGTGCAAGTGAACGGCGCTTCCGGGAGCGGGGTTGCCGGGGCCGCGGTGTATTTCAGCGGGCCATCTGGCGTGACGTTCACGCCGGCCTCAGCGTTGACCGATTCCAGCGGGCAGGTCACTAGCACGGTCGCGCTCGGTCAGCAAGCCGGGCGGTACAAAATTGTTGCCAGCACGCGCGATGCATCCGGCAAAAACCTGGACCTTACGCTGGACGAAATCGCGCTCGGCTATCAGCAAACAGTGGGAGCACAGATCAACGGACAGTATTGCATTCGCTGTCACGATCCGGAATCGACACCGCTGAGAGTCTCGAACATGGACAATCTGTCGGTGAAGCCGCATCCCTTCACTGAGGGTGATACGCTCAACAAGATGAGCGACGCCGACTTGATTGCCATCATCAGCCACGGTGGCCCGGCGCTGAACAAGTCCGCGGAAATGCCGCCCTGGGGGTACACGCTTTCCAAAAGCGACATAGCTGCGCTCGTGTCCTACATCCGCGCGGTGGCCGATCCGCCCTATGAAAGCGGCGGCTTGGTGTACGCTCAGAAATGAGTTTGCCACCCGGACTGCCTCTTCGCGGGGGTGTAGAGTTGCTGTTATGAAGTTGTTGCAAGGCATTGCAGTTCTGACGGCAGCGTTAGCGGCGATTGCACCTGCGGGCGCCCAGGTTGTGACGCCAGTCGAATTGTCGGATCCCAAGGCGCGGCACCTGCAGCAGGTCCACCTCAGAACCTTAATGGAGATCGGCACGGAGATTGAGGCCCATCAATTTCCTTATCCCTTTTACTTCAGCCGCGTTCTCGACGTCGACCTTCCCAAGATGCAGCTCGCCGATCAGCGCTCGATCCGCTTCGACTTTTATAAAGGTCAAACCGTGCTGGAGATCACTGGCAACTACTACGCAGCCTACTCCGCGGACCGAATGGATTCCTACGCGCGATTGAAGGAAACTTTCCAGCAGGTAATCATGCCGTTGCTGCAAGTAGAGGTCCCGCGCTTCCCGGATGATTCTGAGTTCTCCGCTTTTGCCATCGAGGTATCGCATCACGTTCGGCAGAAGATGATGGGCGTCAGCTCCGAGGTGCCCGAAAA
>PLBD01000024.1 GCA_003135315.1 Acidobacteriaceae bacterium
CGAATGGAGAGCTGGACTACCTGACGGTCTGGCCGCAAGGCGAAACCATGCCGGTGGTGTCCACGCTGAACGACCCGACGGGAACGGTGGTGGCCAACGCCGCCATCGTACCGGCCGGCAGCAATGACGCAACTGCGTTCTACGCGCATGACAATCCCACGAATCTCATCGTGGACGTCAACGGCTACTTCGCGGCGGCGGGAAGCGGCGGCTACTCGCTTTACGCGGTGGCGCCGTGCCGCGTGCTGGACANNTCCGGCTACTTCGCGCCGTAATGTAGCAAAAGGAAAGCACACGACAGTACCGACTCGCTGCATCGAGTTCAGGGCGTGGCGGCCGGCGATTGGCTCGAGAAAAAGGGTGGTGCGGCTTGCGGGCTGGGGGTCGGGGAAGCCCCCTCGCGCTGCAGACGACGCCGAAGTGACCCTCAGAACGGTCGACGGACGATGAGTGTCTCAGCGAGCGGAGCGGCCGTTGGGACTTTATAAATCGGAAATGCATCTTTCTCAGCCGGAAAGTCCCACGCCACCAGGCGAATAGAAGACGAGTATGACGGGCTTATCGCCAACCCCGCGCAATTATCGACTCCACTACTGCGGACTAATATTTGGCGTCTTGGATTTCATTGTCGGCGGAGTCCCCGACCATCATCGTTACCGTTTCGGTAGCGCGATTTACCCAGAACCGACCATACCTATCACCGCGGGTTTTTGTGAGACACTGCCGCACGCGATCGGTTTCTTCCTGCGAAAACTGGCTGGCAAAAGGCGTACCCCAACCCTTACCAACGAAGAGCTCGCCGTTTGCATTCTGATTAGCTGGGATTCCCCAGGTCGATTTCTCCTGCCGCGAGAAAAAAGTCGTTGCCAT
Source organism: Acidobacteriaceae bacterium (assembly GCA_003135315.1). Lineage (GTDB taxonomy): Bacteria > Acidobacteriota > Terriglobia > Terriglobales > Acidobacteriaceae > Bog-257. The sequence continues at coordinate 871 of PLBD01000024.1, forward strand.
CAGTACTTCCTCAACTTTCGGGCGTAACGTGACGGCCGAGAGTAGAATTTCGAGAGCTCTATTTTACTACTTCAGAGCTGCTTCTTCGAGTTGGAAGCCCGACGCTCCCTCGGGGGCCTTCCCCAAGAGGTAAGCGCTGTTCGCGAACACATAAACGACGTCGCCACTTGGAGTTACAGTGATTCTGTTAACCCGGTGGCCTCTGCCGTACGCCTCGAAAAGAGCCCGCTGGATACGTGCTGTTGCATCCCGTTTGTCGGGGTCGGCGATTTGCTCCAGGGGAGCGACAAATCGTACCTGCCCCCGTTCTTTTCGGGCTATGAGGCGCCGATCACGCTGCAGAACGTGGAACACCTGACCACGCACCTGCGACAGAGGAAATGGATCGCCTGGCGCCAGCGGGTGCGATGCAGATGTCTCCTCAGTCTCATTTTCCAAAGCCTTAGGCCGATCTGATAACCGACCTAAGTAGATGCCTCTCCATCCCCCCGATGCGTCTCGTTCCAATGCGAAAACAAGGAACTTCCTCCGAGTAATGCGAAAGCGTCCCGCACGCCTCTGTGCAAGATGCAGCAGGTCCATCAACTCAGGATTCAAACCGACCGGCGTCCCACTCTCTTCTCGTATATTGCCCTGAGTGTCAAGTGAGTATTGCACCCCTTCACCGAGGTCTCCGGGGTATTCGTCGCCCGGTCGAAGCCCAGCGGACGCGATAGCATCCTCCGACAGAGGCGGCCGTCGCGGGGGCTCTCCAGTTTCAACAGGAGGAGCGCCGGATATCGGATCCCAGACGTAGTACTCGTTGCGCTCCGCACCAACAAAGTGCTCCCAATCCGCCCGCTCGTAGATGAATTCGTCCACAGTGTCACGCGTATATAAAACGAAGAGGCTAGCTGTCTTCTCGCTTCCATCACTTAAACGGTTTTTCCTGAGCAACCGCCCCAGCGTCTGCACTCGTTGTCTAACCGAAGCCGATGAGGCTACGACGATTCCGATATCTGCGGCGGGCACATTGAAGCCCTCGATCAAGGACCTAGCTGAGACAATGACTCGGGCGTGACCATCTCGAAATAGATGAATGGATCTGGCTCGCAAAGAATCCGGAAATTCACTGTGCTCAGCAACAACCTTAAGTCCAAGTTCTCGGAGCCGGACGAATAAGTTCATAACTTCCGCAATGCTTTCGTGGAAGAGAATTGCCTTGGCATCCGAATTTACGGCCAGATGTTTCTGGAGGATTTGTACGACTGCCTCCTCTCGCGATCTGCTCCTATAAAGCAACCGTTTTCTATCGCCGAGAAGACTTATATATCGAGCGGCCTTTCTGTCTCCTTTACCAGCCTGGAACTTACACCAGCGAACTAGTCCGATACCTCTGCGATTCCTAGTCTGCAGATCTGCTTGGAGATCACTAATCTCACGATTCAATCGGCTGTATTCCTGGGACTCTTGCTCGGACAATGGCAACCCATAATGCTCGATTCGAAATGCCGGTAATATTCCCTGCGCGATGGCATCGGCATAGTTCAATTCGAAAATAACATTTCCAAGCTCTTGTCCAAGGATAGTAGATTCGAAACTTGGCACTTGCTCCAACCCACTAACTTCAACACTGTCGTTTTCTGTTTCGTCGGGCTGGTCGTTCTCTCGCTCGGGCGTTGCGGACAATCCTAAAGAGTAGGCACGGTTCGTCTGGAAAATCCGCCGCATCTCCGGGGCTCCTGCTCGATGGCATTCATCTACAATCAACAGCAACCGATCCGATACTCCCGCTTGCCGAACATCTTCAGCTAGTTTCTTGGATGCTGAGTTCAGAACCGCGATGATGATGCGAGCGCCTTTCTGAAATGAATCAGACCGATTTGCCCCAAGAAATCCTATAAATGAGGCAGGAAGATTAGATCTTCTGAGTAACTCCTCGCGCCACTGGTCGAGCAGCACTATTGTGGGCACGACAATTGCCACGCGGAGATCGGAAATCGTAGTCTGCTGCAAACGTTCGATGATAGCTAGCGCTAGCGTAGTTTTGCCGGCACCGGTGACCACCTTAACCACTCCACGCTCGCCTGCAGCGAACCAAGCATCTGCACAAGCGTGCTGCCACTCGTGCAGTTCAAGGCCGCGCGTTAACTCCCAACAACGAGGGGGAGCACTGCTTTCAGCTTGGAGCTCCTTGCCTTCACTTGGACGCTTGGAGCCAGTGAGTGCTTCGATTCGCTTTTGCCAAAAGTCGATTTGCTCGTATTGGAGGAAGGCAAGTTCCTCATCAGCTGTCAGATGTAGGGGCGACGACATGTCAAAGCCATCATAACCGAGCGGACACAACGGAAAGAGAAACGGCCGTTCACGCGGGACAAAAGCGAGATTTGGCGCCCTTACAGGACACCGTACGTTCGTGCACGCCGTCTGAATGCCTCTTCCGCTCCTTCCAAAACCTGGCAAACCATCTTTTTTGTGTTAGGTTCATCGATGGAACCGCGCGCCACGATTACACTCTTATCGCTTGTGCTCTTTAAAGCGATTATCAGCTCCGCGTCTCCCAGCACTGCGATGTTGGGATTGTGAGTCACAATGATGACCTGCCTGCGTTCTTTGGCAGTTCGGAGAACTGGCACGAGGGAATGGAAAATGAATTCGCTGTCCAGATTGTCCTCTGGCTGGTCGATGATCAGCGGCATATTGCTATCCGACGACAACATTAACGCTAGAAGCACAGATTGTTGTTGGCCGAGCGAAAGCTTCGCAAAGTCTCTCGTTTGCGGTTTGCCGCCCGCCTCAACGATCTTGGTCACGGAGATTCGCGGCAGATCGTCTATCTCGCATCGTTGCAACCGAAAAAGGTTTTGAGGCTCCGCCAAAACATCAAGGATTTCGAGCGCCTCGATCTTGTTGAAGGGCTTTACATTATCTCTGGTGGTCACGTTGATGATGGGCTGTGGGTCTCGCTTACGAATGCAGTCTAAGAGCTTCGGCACGGTGACCTGTTCCACGATCAGAGCGGCCCTTGGTACCTGAACGGTTCGCCAGTTCATTGCTTGCTGGATAATCCCTTCGGCTTCCTCAGAGAGTGCATCAGTAGCAAAGCGAACGACGACGGTCAAATCTGTAAGAGCTCCAGCGAGTGCCTAACTTGCTTTGCTCGCATATGCAACGCGGATCGCTGTGATCTTCGAAACAACCGCTGTCCGCTTCACCAGGAGCTCCGATCTGGCCTTTTGCAAGGCTTTTAGATGCACGTCCCAGGCCTGCAAGTTCTGGAGCGACTGCTTATGACTCGACTCATCATTGGTCAGTTTCTTGATATAAGCCATGTCGAGCTTGATGCCTTGGGCCTGCAGAGCCTTCCGTTTATCTTCGATCTCCGCCAAGATTTTTGCTTCGCTACTCTTCCACGTATCGAGTTCCTTCTTAACCTCAGATGAAAACGCCTTAGCCGTTGAAGTCATACTACCTTCGGTTGATTGAGCAGACTTTTGAAATCCTGCGGCCAGCTCAACGATCTTCTTATATTCTTGCGAGCCCACTTTGAGCTGGTCCGGTGCGGCCAAGCCTTGAATGTCATGCAAAAGGGTTGTGATGGATTGCGACTTCAATTGCGCTGAAACTCGCTGCACCTGTTTTTCAATGCTCTCTCTGATCGTCCGCTCCTCGGCGACACGGCGTTCCAACGTCACCACTTCTTGTGCGTGTGCTGATTCAAGAGCCTTCAGCTGTTGCTGGACATTGGCGAGGAGCTTCTTGTACTCAGGAATCCGTGCAACCTGAACCTGAGCTTTTTCGATCTCAGTCTGATTCTGGAGAAGCGCATCGCGATGTTGTTGGTTCTCTAACTTTAGAGCGTCGAGATCGACGAACTGGTCAAGATAACTGAGCAATGCCCGTGGATCATTTTGTGCTTTCGTGCTTGTTTGAGCAGTTTCATTCTGCCCGTAAGACTCGATGGGAAACACGGTAGGGCCAAAGTCCGGATCGTCTATGTTTTGGCAGGGTTCTTCTATTTCCCTGACAATGGTGTGCTGCTGTCCAGCTTGGTCGACCCATACGATTGTGAGCCTCGCGGGCCAGATTTCGCTATCGATCAGCTTGCTTCCGCTGTGGGCTGGTGAGATACACCGTACCGACTCGAATGCGGTTGATTTTCCTGCTCCCCGACCGCCGATTATGCAGTTAAGATTCCTGCTGAAATGGATGATCTGTCCGTCGAGGAAGCCGCCTTCGATCTTTGTGCCAAGAACATATGGCACGGACTGAGGAATCTCATCTTCAATTCGGACCCGGGCATCCGCGTCTTGCAGTGCGATACGTAATCCGAAGAAGGTTGGCGAGTCCATTTTGAATCTGGTCATCCGCGATTGTCCTTGGGCGTTCTTGCCAAGCGACGATAACGAATGTGAATCGGAAAATAACACGCGAGCCAGAAACTGTTTAGCGCCGAGTTTCAGAGAGTCGATTCGTTTCTTCCCCAGTTGGACTCGCTCAGGAACAGGGTCTGAATCTGAGAACGAGATTTCTGATTTAGCTGACAGAAGTTCAATACCAAGTAAGGACGGGTGGCTGATTATGTCGGCTTTGTGAGGTGGGTATCCTGGCACTTTCTCCTCAAGGCCTGCGCCCCCGTCAACGTGAGCAAGGATGGCAAAACCTTTCGACGGATCAATCAAGTTTAGACAGTCCAGGAGCGATGCCTGGCACCGCGACTCGGGCGTCCCTTTTCCGGCGAAGTTAAGCTTTCCGCAGTAGCTCGCCAAGCTGTCCAAACTCTCGAAGTAAACCAACAGGTGGCCTTCTGGAGTCGTGAGCTCGATGCCGGGAATGATCAACAGGGATGTGCCCGCAGCAGCTTTAATCGCTGCTCCAACGTTTGTGAGCTCGTTATGATCCGTGATCGCTATTAGGGACAGATTCTCAGACAAAGCAGTTGTGACGATTGCATCCGGCGTCATGCCTACATCTTTGACATCGTGCGAACCGTTGTAAGAATGGATATGAAGATCTGCACGATAGAAACGTGCTCCGGAAGGCACAGCTACGATGTCGTCTGCAATGGCCATAGACGAAGGAGTTACCCGCGCAGTGGAGGTACTTGACCTTGATTATGAACTGACGGAAGCCGATGTCAATATTCTTTGTCGTATTTCCAGGCTTCGAGCCTTCCGTAGGAGGTCAGGCGTATCACAAGACGTTTGATGGTGGACAATCGTCAGTGGTCACCGATATGTGACATCTTTCACAGTCCACCCTTCTCTCTCTCGGCTGCTTCTGTGCAGACAACTCGCGATGTCACCGATCGCGCCTCTTCCAAACCATGTTGAAACGTGTACAAGGCAGCGAAGTCTAGGGCACCACAGGAGGGCTGAAGCGGAAGGAGAGTGAGTATCGGCGCTAGATCATTGTTCCGAGTCGCCCAGATTTTAGTTCCTGGAGAACGGAGGGGCATACGCTTTCCCAAAGCTTCACCCAAATAACCGCTCCGTATGGATGCTCATACGGAACTTAGCCTTCACGTATTACGAAAAGATTGTGCCGGACCGATCGAGCGTAAAAAGTACGGGATCGGTACGAAGAGATGACGATCCGGCGAATGGTTAGGGCGGTACGCCGGGGTGCAATTTCCAAAGGGGTTTGAGGAGATTATGATTCTGGTGAAGTCTGCGAGGGCACAAACGAACTAACTTCGATCCAGCCAATTAACTCCGACGAAAAACCCATCCCTTCGGTGACCACGCCTCGGTGTTCCAGGTCACGGTAGAGCATGGGTTCCAGTTCCCTCTTCAGAACCGCAAGACGCGCATCCAACGAGAGCGTTGATTCCGCAGGCGCGTGCTGAAACACCGTCTCGACTGCACGTTCCAGATGAGGGAGCCGTTGACCAGCGAGGTCAACGGCCACCGCTTGCACATTCCCCTTGCGCTCGCCAGCTTTGCCGTGGCTCTCCACGAACCACAACGACACTACTGCATCAGACGTGCGATCTGCCTCGACCGCAACCCCAATCGCTTCCGCGGGCACTCGCTTATAGCGGTCTAGAATCTCCTGCACCAGCGGGTGGTCGAGACCGATGAGTTCGGAATCCTGGCGGTCCTTGCCAATCTCCCGGTCGGTGGTGAACTTTAGTTTTCGACCATCCGCGAACTCGATCTCGTACACGCTACTCTCAATGGCGCGGACGCGATGACCAGATTCCTCCATCGCAGCCGTGAGGAAGCGGACCAACCGGGCCAGGCTCGACTCCAGATCGGAGAACGGTTTGTAGTCATCTAGCCGGAAGTCATCCAGGTCCTGGAACAGATCGAACACCACCCGGCGCGCTTCGTCCGCATTGCCTACCGCCGCCTCTAGCTCGAGGCGGGTACGTCTTAGCTCGGGATCGGAGAGCGCCTCCTGATACAGCCGGTCATAGTTGAGCCTTTCGGAAAGTTGTCCTAGTATCTGCGAGCGCAGATCCTCCGCCACGTTGCCCTGCTCATCTACTTTGCCCAGTGTGCGGGCGATCTCGTGAAGCTTGTCGTTCAGCAGAAGGAAGATTCGCCCTTCGATGGTGTCCGAAAGGACAAGGTTGTAGACCTGCGCCGTATGCAATTGGCCATAGCGATGAATCCGGCCAATACGCTGCTCGATGTCCATCGGGTTCCAAGGCAGGTCGAAGTTGAACAGGATGCGCGACGCT
>PLBD01000087.1 GCA_003135315.1 Acidobacteriaceae bacterium
CGTGTTCTGCGAAGGCAGATAGAGCGTCCGTGGCGCACACTATTGCCTCAGCTTCCTTATGACTATCATCTGGCGCTACGCTAAGGAGTGCGGTGAGCGCTGTCACTATAGTGTGTGATGAACGGAGGCAGTTGTCTCTTTAGTGCTATTATCTCAGGTTGATTACTGCTTGCTCGTGAGTGACAGGACCGACGGCGCTCTCGGGCACGTTTCAGTGCGGACAACTGAACACTATCTCGGCTGCAAACAGCGGATTCGCGAAGCCGTGAACGACCACATCGACATCGAACCGTAGCCGGCGGCGCCCATTTCATCCGAGCGGGTCGCGACAACACGTCAAACTGGATTGCTTCCGTGTAGACAATCCGCCCAAAACCCGACTGGGACCTCTCCCATCCNNAGTTTATGGACCACGGCCTCCAGATTTCGAGTGCCCTCTTCAGGAACTCAGAGCAACACGGAAGCAAGATGGGCAGAGTCAACCCAAATTCGGGTTGCGCTTGTGCCATTCGGTGGCTTGCTCGTAAGCATGCGCGAGGCGAAGAACAGTGGCTTCACCTCCCGGTGGACCGCTGATCTGCATCCCGATCGGCAAACCTTCAGCAGTGAAACCACAAGGAACGGAGACTGTCGGCAGCCCCAACATATTAAATGGCCGCGTGTTGTGCAGCATCTGGAGTTCCTTCGGCCGGTTAGTATCCGGATCCCTCAGATCGGCAATCTTGAACGGCGGGACCGGCGACGTAGGAGTGATCACCAGGTCCACGTCGTCGAAGACACGCGCCACGGAGTGGCGAATCTGGTCGAGTTGGCGTCGGCTCTGAACATAGGCAGGTGTTGTTGCGTCTGCCCCGGCAAGGATTCTTTTGAGCGTGGACGCCTGGTAAAGCTGGGGATTCTTAAGAGCGTAGTCCTTGTGGTACTCGTACGTTTCCGCCAAGACGATCGTGAAGGCCGGATTCATGACCGATGCGTAGGTGCCATCGGTCGCCAGCGGAGCGATGTCGCGCTGAGAGCGCGTGAGTCTCTTCAGAACCGAGAGGGCTCTCTCCATGGCTGACTGAATGTCGGGATGAAGTCCCTCGTAGAACCAGGCGCGCGGAATACCGAGTCGCAACGAGGAGGTCGAAGCGGCAATGGTGGCGACGTAGTCTGGAACCGGGAGATCGATGCTGCCCGGGTCCTGCAGATCGTAGCCGGCGATGACCTGGAGCATCAGAGCGGCGTCCATGACCGTGCTCGTCATCGGCCCTACGTGGTCCAGGGACCACGCACAGGGTATGACCCCCGAGGCGCTCACCCGACCGTACGTGGGTTTGAGTCCAACAATGCCGCAGTAGCCAGCCGGCTCACGGATGGAACCTCCAGTATCGGTGCCGATCGCCCCGTAACACATTTGCGCCGCGACTGCGACCGCAGACCCGCCGGAAGAGCCGCCTGGACTGTACGCAACGTTCCAAGGATTGCTAACCGGACCGAAGTAACTTATGGCCGAACTGCCGCCGTAGGCGAACTCGTGCAAGTTGGTCTTGCCCAAAAACACGGCCCCAGCTGACCTGAGGCGGCGGACAACCTCCGCATCCTGAGTGGGGACGCGATCCTTGAATAAACCACTCGCTGCCGTGGTGCGCACGCCCGCCGTGTCCACCAAGTCTTTGAGGGCGATCGGGATACCGTGGAGCGGGCCCTTCCAACGGCCTCGCTGGATCTCTGCTTCCGCTGCACGAGCATCGACCAGCGCGGAGTCGGCCGTGACGGTGATGAAGGCGTTCAGCCTGGGATTGAGCTGTTCAATGCGGCCGAGACACGCTTTCGTCAACTCCACGGGAGAGATCTTCTTGCTGTGCACCAGTTCAGATGCTTCGGAAAGAGTGAGCGACGAGAGACTCGCATTGTTGGCAACCGATTGAGCTTCGCCTCCGGCTGGAGCGGCGCCGATTGCGATTCGCGGAATCAGTGTCCCCGCCGCTCCGGCCAATGCTGTTTTCACAAACAACCTGCGAGACAAATGCGCAATTCTCATGCGGCCCTCCTCTGCGCGAAACTTGGACGCCGTGAAGAGAGCGGAGCGCCCGCGCACCACTGCTTACTTATGACATCTCGTGAAACTCTACACGATGAATCCACTCGAGTCTTCTGCGCTCGGGCTGTCGGAGCTTCTTGAAAGAAGGTTTACACTTGGGGACAAGGCGAGTAGCATCCTCCCACCAAAAGGGGGGAACAATGAACTATCCAGCTTTAGCCACGCTGTCCGGTTGTGTGCTCCTGCTTGCTAGCGCCGCCGCGCAGACCAAGCCCGCATCGTGGACAACTCCATCGGCCTCGGAAATCAACGCGGTTTATCCCGAGGTGGAGTCCCTCTACTTCGATTTCCATCGAGCCCCCGAGCTGGCCATGCATGAGCAGCAAACGGCAGCCAAGCTGGCGGATCGCGTCAAGGCAATGGGATATGAAGTGACGACGGGCGTGGGCGGCACCGGAGTGGTCGCTGTGCTGCGCAACGGCAAGGGTCCCCCCGTACTTTTGCGCACTGACATGGACGCCCTTCCGATCGCAGAAGAAACGGGGTTGTCGTTTGCCAGCCATGTCGTCGTTAAGAGCGATTCTGGAACGTCGATCCCAGTTATGCATGCTTGCGGTCACGATATCCACATGTCCAGTTGGGTCGGCACCGCCAAACTGATGGCAACCAATCGAGATCGGTGGCGTGGCACTTTGGTTCTCATCGGCCAACCGGCCGAAGAGACAGGCGAAGGAGCCGCCGCCATGATTAAGGACGGCTTACTAACACGTTTCCCGAAGCCCGACTTCGCCCTGGCCATTCATGACAGTGCTGTTCAGCCGGTCGGACAGATTGGCTTTACTCCGGGTTACGCGCTGGCCGCCGCTGACTCGGTGGACATCACCATTTTCGGGAAGGGCGGCCACGGCGGGCGGCCTCAGAACACGATTGATCCCGTTGTAATTGCTGCTCGCACGGTCCTCGTCTTGCAAACCATTGTTTCGCGTGAGAACAATCCTTTCGATCCTGTCGGCACGATCCACGGCGGCACTAAGAACAGCATCATCCCGGGCGAGGTCAAGCTGCAACTCACTGTGCGCACGTACAAGCCAGAAGTGCGAAAGCGCGTGCTGGCATCCATCGAACGCGTCGCCAAAGGCGAAGCCATGGCCAGCGTTCTGGATCAGGCGGATGATTCTTCGGTCGGGCCACCCTGTGCTCGAGGAACTTGACCGTCCATTCGTGGCTCACGTTGTCGAAAAAGCCGCGGATGTCGGCATCGAGCACCCNNTCCCGGCGAAGCCTGACGCTTGAGGGCGTAGAAGCTGTCACGAAGAAGATCGATGTTGAGATGGTGGAGCAGAGCGGTGAACCGTTCCTGTTTCCTTTCCCTTGCTGCTTTACGCACACCGTCCAGCCCTTGGGACACGCCTTTCCCTCTCTGTGTCGGGAGCATGTGTGGCTGATCGATGTTCTCCTTCATCTGCGCCCTTCCCTCCCCGGCCTCCGCAGGAAGTTGCCTTCCCTTGTTCGGTCGGTTCACAGGTACTACGGCGCAGTCCGACT
>PLBD01000338.1 GCA_003135315.1 Acidobacteriaceae bacterium
AAACAGGACATGGCCACATAGGCTTCCGTCGCCCCGTGCAGCGTCACCCGGTAGCTTACCTGGGGAGTTCCCGGCTGCAACGGCCATGGCAGCGGCTGGATCTCCACGCGCAAATGGGCGCGCTCGCGGCTGACAAACAGCTCGACGTTCTGCCTGGCGGTTTCGGCGCTCTTCTCGGCCAACGCAACCGATTGCTGCAGAATCCCCGTCTGGCGTTCCATCTGAATGGCCTGCCGCTCAATGGCTCGCAGGTTCCCCCACAGCAGGAACGCCTGAAATCCGCCAATGATGGCGAGAAAGAGCGTGAACGCCCAGTAGGCCTGGTCGCTCCAGTCCTTGCTGATGGACAGCGGAGGAAGCTCGCTCACTCGTACCGTCTGCTGCGGGGCGCTGCTCCGGGAAGCGCCAGGTTGAGCGCTGATCGATTGCGACAGCACGGGCGTCGCAAGCGTACACAGGAACAGCGCGATGGGCAGCAGCTTCATGAAGAAGGAATTGTAAAGCACGAATGCACGAAAAGGGTTGTCGCTCGGGATGACACTTGAAAAACGAGGTGGGCAGGCGCAAGGTCATCTCTACTCGAGAAAATGCAACCAAGCAAATCGAAGCATTCCTTGCCAAGAGCCCGAAGGGCGGTATTTGTTNNAGCCCGAAGGGCGGTATTTGTTCTAGCTGCGGGCGTCAGCGGTAGGCACTCATCATACGTCGGGAAATAGCCCGAAGGGCGGTATTTGTTCTAGCTGCGGGCGTCAACGGTAGGCACTCACCATGCGTCGGGAAATAGCCCGGAACGGGCGACATTTGCCGACGCATTATGTGCGCCCGTCGCTAACGCCCACGCCTAAACCAAATGAACGCCCTCGCGGGCCGACGCACAATGCGGGCGCGGATTGCTCCGCGCCCACTGGCAACTGACTACTGGCTTCTGGCTACTGCTTTAGTTCAGCACGTGAATGTTCTTCTTCTCGCACATGTCCTTCAGCACCTTCGGCCACACGGTGACGCTCACTTCGCCCAGGTGCGCCTTGCGCAGCAGCAGCATCAGCGTCCGCGACTGCCCGATGCCTCCGCCCACGCTCAGCGGGATCTCATGATTGACGATCGCCTTGTGGTAGGGGAAGTTCAGGAAGTTGAGCTGGTGTGTCAGCTCCAGCTGCTTTTTCAGCGACTCCGGATTGACGCGAATACCCATCGACGACAGCTCATGCCGCCGCCTGGTCACGGGGTTCCACACCAGTATGTCGCCGTTCAACCCGTGCCGTATGTGGCCGTCGTCCGAGCGCGTCTCGGTGACCCAGTCGTCGTAATCGGCCGCGCGCATTTCGTGCGGATAGCCGTCCTTCAGCGTCCAGCCAATGCCGATGATGAAGACCGCAGGGTACTTCTGCAGGATCGTAGTCTCGCGCTGCTTGCGCGGCATGTCGGGATACATGTCGAGTATCTCTTCGGCATGAAGGAACTTCAGGTCCTCCGGCAGGTTGGGATAGCGGGGGTCTTTGAGCTGCGGGAACAATAGCTGCGCGTAGCGCTCGGCGCCGACCATCACCTTCCAGATCTTACTGACCACTCCTTTCAGGAAGCTGAGGTTGCGCTGGTCGGCGGTGATCACCCGCTCCCAGTCCCACTGATCGACGTAGGCGCTGTGATCGTGGTCCAGGAAGTAGTCTTTGCGCACGGCGCGCATGTCGGTGCAGAGACCTTCGCCAGGCTGCATGTTGAACTGCTTCAGCGCCATCCTCTTCCACTTGGTCGCCGCCTGCACCACCTGCGCGTTGATGGGGTGCAGGTCGCGGTCGTTCGAGATGTGGAACTGAATGGGCGTGCGCGAGCCGTCGCGATCGAGATAGTCATTCACGCCCGACTCTTCGTCCACGATGAGGGGCACGGTGACCATCATCAGGTTCAATTCTTTGCAGAGGTTTTCTTCAATGTAGTTTTTCACCTCAAAGATCGCCCTCTGGGTTTCTTTGGGTGACAGCAGCGAGCTGTAGTCCGCCGGAAGCACATGTTCCAGCTGTGTGTAGTCGCCGATTCCGGGGCCAGCGAGATCTGCTTTTTTGTCAGCCATGCTGTTCTCCTTGCGATGCGGTCGACGTGCTGCCCATTTCGCGCAGGAACAGCGCGAAGTGGGGACCGGCGGCCAACGCCATCTGCCGCGTTATAAGCCTGGGAACGCACGTCGCCATGTATAGGAGACACCTGCCCGTCCCGGACGGCAGTAACCTGCGTCACCCTGCTGTGTGCGATGCGACAAGTCCAGATTGGCCGGGATTACGCCACGGGAGCATTCATTCGGCCACGGTGGCGACTGCCGGTTGCGGGGCCGACTGGGACCGGTGGGCAAAACGGATGGCGGACGACATGTCCTGCGACGGCTTTTCAATGATCTGATACATGATCCACGCCGCCCACATGGACGCGGCCACTCCGATCACATCCAGCAGTCCCAGGTACCAGCTGGCATACGGCAGCCAGTGCGAGAGGAAACCAATGACGCTGACGCCGATGGGAAGGTGCAGCAAATATAGCGAGTAACTTACATCGCCGACGCGGTCCATGGCGTGGCTGTGGAATGTGGAAACTGCAATCAGCAATCCGGTCGGCACCGCAACCAACGGAACCAGCACACCTGACATCCTGAGCATCGCCAGGACCATCACCGCGATGAGCCCCAGCATCTGGCGGAAGTCGATGATCTGCGCGCGGTACTGAAACACGAAAACGCCGATCAGGAAAACCGGCAGATAGTGGAAGACCAGTCGGTCGGAATGACAGGCGAAGTACGCCAGCGTCATTACCGAGATGGAAATGAAGCGCACCAGGCGGCGCCGGCTGGCCAGCAGCGGCAGCGCCAGCCCGATCAGCAGGTACCACTGAAACTCAATGGCCAGTGTCCAATAGACGACATTGACCCAGGGCACGTGGACCAGGTCGTTCAGGTAAGCGAAATGCAGCAGCAGATCGCCTCCGGTGATCGTCATCCGCGGAACATGAAACAACGGCACCAACACGAAGTTGGTGGCCAGTATGGTGATGGCGATCGACGCCAGGTATGGCGGATAGAGGCGCACGTTGCGCTTCAGCACGAAGCGCGGATAGTCGCGCAATACGTAGCGCGAGCGATAGAGGCTCCAGGGGATCACGAATCCGGAGATAACAAAGAAGATGTCAACGCCCAGATATCCATACTTGCCGGTCATCCCGAGGTACTTTCCCTGGCCACCGACAAAGTGGCCCCAGGCTACCGCCAGCGCAGCAAAAGCCCGGAGCGCATTGATGACGCCAATGCGTTGCTGGGGAATAGATATGCTCACTCTGGACTATGTTAAACGGCTGCTTCGGTAGTCCGTCAAATAAATAAGGGTGTCGGACAAGCTACCCAAGCTAAAGGCCATCTGGCGCTCGCCTTCGGCTCCCATGCGACGCCGAGAGGGCACCTGCATAGATTGCCCCATCAGCGACGGTGGAGCACGGCTTCAGGCGTGCATCAACACCG
>PLBD01000373.1 GCA_003135315.1 Acidobacteriaceae bacterium
TCGCTGGTGCAGCCGCTGACGCGAGCGCTTTACCAGGCCCAGCAGGCGCCGGTTCCGGTGAATCTGTTTTCCCATTCGGACCAGCAGTTGCAGTGGCAGACTTCGATCGCTCAAGGTTCGAGCGCCACGGGTTGGGCGGGACGCGCGGCGGATTACATTGCGACGCAGGGGTATAACTCGCCGGCTTTTCCGTCATTCTTATCGGTGGCCGGGAACTCGCTGATGGGCGCGGGCGCGCAGACGCAGCCGGTGGAGATGACTCCGGGCCAGTCTTTGCAGTTGAAGGGCTTTAACAGCTCCGCGCAATCGCAGGCGCGGTGGGATGCGCTGAACAATCTGCTGACGCTGGACAGCGGGATCGCGCTGGCGCAGGCGGCTAACGATACGGTGGCTTCCACCATCAGCGATGCCACGGCGCTGGGCGGCGCGCTCTCAAAAGCGGCCGCGCTGAAGACCGTATTCCCCAAGACCAGTATTGGCGAACAGTTGCAGCAGGTGGCGCAGATTATTCAAGTGCAGGCCACGCTGGGGATGCGCCGGCAGATTTTCTTCTGCTCGCTGGGCGGTTTCGATACGCACGCGGGCGAACTGGAAACGCACAACACTCTGTATCCGGAATTGAGCCCGGCGCTGCAGGCCTTCTACGCCGCGACGCAGGAGCTCGGCGTGGCGCAAAATGTGACCACGTTTACCGAATCGGACTTCAGCCGGACATTTCAGCCCACCACGACAGACGGCAGCGATCATGCCTGGGGCGGCCATCATATGGTGCTCGGCGGTGCGGTGCAGGGTGGGCAAATCTTCGGCCAGTTCCCGGCGTTCGAGCTGGGCGGCCCGAACGATACCGACACCCGCGGGCGCTGGATTCCCACCACATCGGTGGATCAATACGGCGCGACGCTGTGCAACTGGTTCGGCCTGCCCGCCAGCGCGCTGGCGACGGTGTTCCCGAATCTGGCAAATTTCTCCACGTCGAATTTAGGCTTCCTGGGCTAACCGTGGCGCACACGTCCACGTGTGCTGCATCGACGTTCGCGCCGATGTGCGGCGCTCAATTTCCCGTCGGAGGGGAGGCGCGGTCGATCACCAATACGTCGACCGCGCCTCGCGTTGCTTCCAGTTTCAGGCCGAGTTGCAGCTGCAGCGCCGCAAGAAATCCGGGAGGTGCGTCTTCACCGGGCTCGAACTTGAGCATGCCTCCAAACAGCGAATCGTCGGGCGAGAAAACCAGTTCGAAATCGTAATGTCCGGTGAGGCCGGTCTTATCCACCAGCGGCCGGTCGAGCGCGGCGCGCTGCATCACCGAAACAATTTCCTCCATCGTGGTGTGGTGCGCGGGCAGGTGCACGACGGGAGGAGTGATGACGAACGCCAGGGCGCGGAAGCCTTCCGGAGGCGGCGCCTCGTCCGGACTCTCTTTGAACTTGATGCCGGTCTTGGCGACGCTCAGCGTGTAAATAGGCATCTCCCGCCGCTCGCGATGGAATTTCAGCTTGAACCGCTCGTCGATCAGCACGCGCAGCATCGCCATTTGTTGATCGAGCGTGGGCCGCGCGTCACCCGGCGCTTGGGCGACGATATCGAACTTCTCGGTATCGATCCACGATTCAGCGCCGATCACGGTTTTGGGGCTGATGTTGTACGCGGCGGCGATCAGCGTCCGCAGTGCGTGATTGCGCGCGATCATCTGATGCGCGGTCTGCATGCGGATGAACCGCCCGCCGTTCCAGTCGTCAGGCGTCGGCTTGATCGTGGCCACCTCGAACGCGTCGAACTGCCCGGCGAGGGCGCACAGCAACAGCGGAATCATAAACGCAGTGTAGCGTGGCGCGGACGCATTCAGTTCTCCGTCGGCATCCGCTCCAGATGATCCACCACGACAACCTCCATCGGGACCTTCCGGCGCTCTAATCTCAGGCCCAGGTTCGCTATTGAAACGAAAATCGATTCCTCCGGGCCGGCGGGGTTCCGCGCGGTGTGCCACTGCAGCGCGAACGAATACCTGCCCGTGAGGCCGGTGCGGTCCACTACGGGAAGATCAATGCCCATGGTTGAAATCGCGTTGAGATACGCCGCCAGATCCTCCATCGTCGCGTTGCCGCAATCAAGATGGCCGCCCGGAGGATTGCTGCAGGCCGCGTCTTCTTCAGTCGGCACGCCGCTCTTCATCCGCGCGCCTTTCTTGCCCACCACCAGCGCATAAACCGCGAGCTCCCGCGTTTCGCGATGCGCGCGCAACAGAAAACGCTCCGCCAGCAACGTCTGCCACATCTGCGGATACTGATCGCGGGTCGTGCCTTCGGGAGGCTTCACCTGAATGGAGTATCTTTCGGCTGCCATCCAGCTTGGCCCGACCAACTGATACGCCTCGACCCGATAGGCTCTCCTCAGGAGCCTCTCCATCGAAAACCCAGGGCTGAGCGAGTCCGCCACGGGCCGGATCGACGCGACTTCGAACGCCGGGCTCTGGACCAACGCCAAACACGCCAGAAGGATCATTTTGCGAAACGCCTCGCTCTGCTATCATGACCCGTGCGGCTCCATCTGGCAACCCTGGTCGAGGATTTCAAACGGCACGGCGATCAGACCGCCATCGTCAGCCGCCACGGCCTGCGCAAGGAAATCTGCTCCTACGCCCAACTGGCGAATCTTGCCGGACGCTTCGCCGCGGAGCTCGCCGCGCGCGGCATCGTCAAAGGCGACCGCGTCCTCCTCTGGGGCGAAAACGGCAAGGAATGGGTGGCTGCGTTCTTCGGATGCGTGATGCGCGGCGTCATCCCCGTGCCCATCGACCTGGCCGGGTCGGACGCCTTCGCGCATCGCGTCGCCGAAGAGGTCGCGCCGAAGCTGATCACCGGCAGCCGCGAGCAAATGCGCAGCTTCGACGCCGCGCTGATCTTCGACGAATTTTCCGCGCTTCCCGCGCAGCCCATCGCTGCCATCGACGATCTGTCCGACGCCGATCCGGTGCAGATTGTGTTCACCTCCGGCACCACGGGCGACCCCAAGGGCATTGTGCTCACCCATGGCAACGTGCTGGCTAGCTTTGAGCCGATTGAAAAAGCCTCGCAGCCTTATCTGAGATATGAGCGGCTTATTCATCCTTTGCGCATTTTGCACACGCTGCCGCTCAGCCACGTCTTCGGCCAGTTCATGGGGCTGTGGTGCCCGGCGCTACTGGCCGCCGAGGTCCACTTCTCCGAGCAGCTTGAGCCGTCGCGCGTTACCGATCTGGTGCTGCGTGAGCGCATCTCGGTGCTGATTGCCGTGCCGCGCGTGCTGCATCTGCTGCGCGCGCATCTGCTGGGGCGATTCCCTGCGCTGGCCGCGAAGTTGGATGCGTCCGCAGAGCTTTCAATATGGAAGCGATGGTGGCGCTTCCGCCGCGTACATGGCGCGCTGGGCTGGAAGTTCTGGGCGGTGATCTCGGGCGGCGCGACGCTGCCCGCTGACCTGGAGACCTTCTGGAGCCGGCTCGGATTTGCGCTGATCCAGGGCTACGGCATGACGGAGACCGCCGCGCTGGTGACATTGAACCATCCCTTCCACATCGCTCCGGGAACGATTGGGAAGGCGCTGCCGGGACGCGAGGTGAAGATCGCCGGGGACGGCGAGATCCTGGTGCGCGGCGA
>PLBD01000347.1 GCA_003135315.1 Acidobacteriaceae bacterium
AAGACTTCCACAACCTCACCAATGCGTACGAGTTCCTGCGCAGTCTGGAGCATCGTCTGCAACTGCGGCAGGGGCAGCAGACGCATCGCTTGCCGGAGTCGCGCGCGGAGTTGCAATCCCTGGCGCGCAGCCTTACCCGCGAAGGGACGGCCGCGCCTACGCCGGAGGAATTTCTGGCGCATGTGCAACGGCGCATGGCGGCGGTGGCGGAGATCTATCAGCGCGTCATCTATCACGAGCAGAGCCACGACCAGAAGGCGCTCGAGTTCCAGTTGCGCCCGGCGATTGCCGCCACGCACGAGAACTCCTACAGCCAGATGATGCAGCGTCTGGCAGCGGACTCGCCGCGTTTGCAGGAACTGGTCAGCCGTGACGATTTTTCCCAGCACACTCGCCGCAATCTGGATCGCTTCCTCGGCTCCGCGGGAACAACCTCTGAGCGATATGGCGCGGTGTTGCGCGCTCCCGATGCGGTCGAGCGCGCGCTGACCATCTTCGAGTTCAGCGAATTCCTCACCGACATTCTGGTTCGTCATCCCGAGGAAATCGCCCTGCTCGAACAGGTCGACGCACGCTCTGCCATCGCCGGGCAGGACTTGTTCGCCGGGGATGCGCGAAACGGTAACCCGGCTGACGATCCCGTGTTCGCCTACCTGGGCCACGGGACGGTCGATCACGCTGAGGCAATCTCCATTTTGCGGCGGCATTACCGGCAACGCGTCTTTGTTTCCGGAGCGCTCGACTTGTTTCATTTGCGCGACGTCTTCGATTCGCTGGACGACAACACCGCCGCTGCTGACGCCGCGCTCCGTGCAGCTTTGGCGGTCGCCGGCGCACCGGAAGGCTTCGCCGTGATGGGGCTGGGACGATTGGGCGCCCGCGAGTTCGATCTCTTGTCGGACGCGGACGTCCTTTTTGTCTGCGACGAACCTGCCAATAAAGAAGATGTTCGCCGTGTAGCTGAGCGCCTGATGGAGGCCCTCACCGCTTACACGCGCGAAGGAACCGTATTTCCCGTGGACGCGCGTTTGCGTCCCCATGGCCGGGAAGGCGAGTTGATCGTGACTCCCGCGCAACTCTCCGCCTATTTTCGCGATGAAGCGCAAGCGTGGGAGGCCTTGACGTATCTGAAGTTGCGTTATGTCGCCGGCGACCGCAACGTCGCCGATCGCGCGCTGCAAGTGGTACAGGAAGGAATTTCAAAGGTGGCCGGGCAGCCTGTGTTCGATGCCGAACTGGCCGACGTCCGCGCTCGCCTGGAGCGCAGCGAAGGCACGCAGAACCTGAAGACCGGGCCGGGCGGGATTTACGATCTCGATTATCTGGTTGGGTCGCTACAGGCCCGGCATCAGCTTTGGCTGGCGGGAAATCTGATCGAGCGCTTGCGGCTGCTGCGCGATCGCCGACTGCTGGCGGAGGACGAATATCAGCCACTGGCGGAGGGCGCTCGCTTCCTCCGCACTGTGGAGCATGTGGTTCGTCTGGTCAGCGGCAGGGCCCGCAAATGGATACCTCTCGCCGAACATCCCCGGCGCGGCGTGCAGAAGTTGCTGTGGAGGATGCTGGGGGCCGAAGACAGCTTCGATCCCGAAATGCGGTTGGCGGATGTAATGCGCGAGACGCGGAACATTTATCTCGCCCATCGCAGAGGCTAGGATTCAGAAGCGGATGCTCGACCGCTTCCGGCGGGAAAGCATAAACTGGAGCGCTGGCGATTCTGCCCGCACAAAAGTCTGGAACCATGCCGCCCGTTAGTCAGGCCGTGCTGTTGTCGTGGTCGGTGCCTCCGGCTGCAACGTTCGCGCTGGTGCTGACTGCGCTGGTGTATCTGCGTGGCTGGCTTCTGATGCGGCAAGCCGGAGTGCCCTTCGTCCCGCTCTGGCGGGCGGTCAGTTTTCTGCTCGGCCTGCTCTCGCTCTGGGTCGCGCTGGCCTCGCCTCTCGATACCTTTTCCGGCTTCGTGCTCACCGCTCACATGCTTCAGCACATGATGCTGATGATGCTGGCGCCGCCGCTGATTTTGCTGGGCGCTCCGGTTGTTCCGCTGGTACGCGGGCTGCCCGTCTTTGCGGCGCGCGAATTCGCCGGCCCGTTCCTGAACTGGCGCGTGGCCAATCGTGTCGGCCACGCCCTGACTCATCCCATCGTGGCCCTGCTGCTGATGGGCACGGTGATGTTTGCCTGGCATACACCGCGGCTGTATGAGTTGGCGCTGGCATCGAGTTCCTGGCACCAGGTCGAGCACGCCTGCTTCTTCCTGGCATCGCTCGTCTTCTGGTGGCCTGTGATTCAGCCCTGGCCCAGCCGCGCGCGCTGGCCACGTTGGGCGGTCGTGCCTTACTTGCTGGTGGCTGATCTGGAGAACACGGCTCTGGCCGCAATCCTGGTTTTCTCCGACCGCCTGCTCTATCCGTCCTACGCGGCTGTCCCGCGCCTCTTCGGTTTCTCCGCATTGCACGATCAAGCCGCCGCCGGCGCCGTCATGTGGGTGATGGGTTCGCTCGCCTTCGTGCTTCCGGCCATCGCGATCGCAGTCCAATGCCTGCAGAGTGACCGAGGGCTGCAGCAGGCCACCGCTGCTCGCCAGCGACAACCTTCGTCTCTGGATAGTCTGCTGGCCATGTCACAACGGCTGCCGTTCGCTGGCCGCTTTTTGCGACGTCGCCTGAGCGCCCGCCGCGTCGAGGCCATTTCATTTCTCCTGCTGTTTGCCGTGACCGGCTTGTGCCTCGCACATCTGGCGTCAAGCTCGTCCGACGACGATGACCAGGTCCTCCGCTCGCGCCAGCAATCCGGCCCATTCGCGGTCTCAATTTTCGCGCCTGCGGGAGACCTTGAAGCCGGACCGTCAGACTTCAGCGTGCTCGTCCAAAACCGCACTTCGCAGGAGGTCTTGCAGGATGCGACAGTCGCACTCCGCGCTCAACAATCGGGGAATGGCCGCAACACGCAATGGGTCCGCGCTTCCACGGAAGATTCGGAGAACAAGCTTCTGCCATCGGCTTCGCTGAACTTGCCGGACAACGGCGACTGGACCCTTGACATTGCCGTTGAGCGCGCCGGCGAGAAGGCTGGTTTTTCACTGCCTGTTCATGTGGTCAAGCCGGCCACGGGTTGGTCTTTTCCCTGGTCGTACGCAGTCCTGTTGGCATTTTCCGCAATATTATTGTTTATTTACCTGCGACGCCACGGGTCAGCGAGAACACCTCTCCTGCCCCATCCTGTAGCCGGTGACGTCAGCACCGCAAACCTGCCTGAGACCGCACATACGGTCAGGTAATCAATCCGCGCACGTTTTACCGCAGTTTAGTGGAGAAGACGCAATGGCGAACGTCAACAATTTGTCGTATAGCGATCAAGGTTTGGCTTTGACGGAGCAGTTTGAGGGCCTGCGGTTGACGGCCTATCAGGATTCTGTCGGCGTGTGGACCATCGGTTATGGCCACACCGGCCTCGATGTCCAGCCCGGCCTTACCATCACTCAGGAGCAGGCAGGCGCCCTGCTTTTGCAGGACGTCGCAGGCGCCGTTGCCGCTGTTAACCGGCTGGTGACGGTCCCTTTGACCCAGAATCAATTCGACGCGTTGGTGGATTTTACCTTCAACGAAGGTCAGGGAAATTTGGCCAGCTCGACTTTGCTTCGCGAGTTGAACGCCGGCAATACTGCTGGCGCAGCAGTCCAGTTTCTCGTCTGGGTCTACGCCGGGGGAGTCAAATTGCCTGGACTGGTGACGCGCCGCCAGGCGGAAGCGGATCTCTTCCAGGCAACGGGCTCATAAGCACCAAATGGTTGACCGCGTCGCAGCCATCGTCGTCCGCTGCGGCTACGCGTAGTCGATCGGGTTCTTGTCGAGCCAATGCTCGTCCTTCACGCGCCGCACTTCGCGCGCCGCGGAGTGGGCCAGGGTCGAGGTCAGCTTCCGCGTCTTCCACGAAAACCCTGCGCAAAACCCCAGCGCGCTTCCGGCAACGCCAAGTACCAGCGCACTCGCCAGACGGGGCCTCCGTCGCCGCATCAACAACACCGGCAACACCCCCACGCACGCACCTATCGCGGCCAGCTTGAGCGACTCCTCGGCAGAGTCACTCACCAGAGCGGAGGCGCGCTGGCGATTGAAGTCTTCCCGGCCGGTGCGGATTCCCGAAATCCCGGCATTCACCAGCCTCCGTCCATACCCGAGTCTGGTTGTTGCTGGTACGTTACGATTCATACCCTCATCCTTATCCAAAGCGAGTGAACGTTGCCTTGCTACTTCCAATTATAGTTCCCGGGAAGCGCCGACGAGTCGGAGACAGCCCTAATGTAGAGCTTCTCGCATTCCAACAAACTGGCGCAGTGATGGCGGGCACCGCCGGCGGTGACCGACCGCACTTCGCGCCGCCAGCGCTCTACGCTCCTGCGTAGCGCCACCCAATCGCCCACGCCGCTCTCCCGCTCCGCAAGGATTAATGTGTTGTAACAAACAAATTCAGGACATAACGTGTGAGCTATCACCCATCCCCTGTGATGCTGGTCACTCACCACCACGTCCGTCCTCACTGACCGGAGGCCCGCCGCTGGCACAAGATACTTAGTAGACCAGACGAGCACGAGTCCATCCGGCCGAGCAGGTCGCCACTTCCAGGGAACCACATCCGGACTCGCCCGTGCCGAGGAATCGCGGACGAAGAGTCTCAGTCTGAAGCACCTCGTCTTAATTAAGTCTTGATGCATCTGGCCGCTAGCGGAGATGCCGTTCTTATGATCGATCGCGCGCCCATTCCCGGCTATACCCTCGGCGGGCAACTTCCAGCCTCGGCCCTGTGTCTCGTAATACAACTCCTGGGGCTCGCGTGCTTTTTCTACATCGTGGCAAAGCGTGTTGCACCACTCATGCGGGCGGAGCGCGATCTCCGTCTCGACCGTCCCTGGCTCCGGCTGCAAAAGCTCATGAAGTTCTGGTTCGCCCAGTGGAAGCATCCGCGCTACCGGGTCGCGGGCACACTTCATCTTTTCATATTCGCCGGCTTCATCATTCTTGCCACGCGTGCCTTCTATCTCCTCATCTTCGGGCTCTCGGATGACTTTGCCGCCCCGGGCGCAGTCGCCCGCATCTATGACATCGTTGCCGACTACGCGGCTACGCTTGTTTTTCTGGCCGTATCGGCAGCCGCGATTCGCCGAGTGTTCTTCAAGCCCGAGCGTTACTCGGTTCCAGCGAAGCTCGGCAAGGGCCATCCGGTCGACGCTATCTTCTTATTGGGGCTGATCGCGCTCCTGATGACCTCGGAAAGCCTTTTCGAGGCCAGCCGGGCTGCCATCCAGATGCAGCGCGGCCTGACTCCCGAGTTCCTTCCGCTCCTGTCGCTGCCTTGGCTGCTGAAAGACGTCTTCGCTTCGGCATCGCTGGCAGCGCTGTGGAAGCTGCACCTCGGCGCTTATCTCGTCGACGTCCTGACGTTCTATTTCCTGCTTTGCTACCGGCCTTTCGGCATTCAGTTCCACGTTGAGACCTCGCTGTTCAACGTGTTCTTCGCCAAGCTGGATCGCGGGACCGTAAAGCCGGTGCGCTGGGGCGTCAGCGACAGCCAACTCGATCAGGTGAAATCATTCGGCGTGAAGAAGTTTGAAGACTTCACCTGGAAGCACATGCTCGACTTCTATTCCTGCGCCGATTGCGGACGCTGTTCCGACAATTGTCCTGCGAACGCCGCAGGGCGCCCACTGTCGCCAAGGTTTCTGACAACCAAAGCGCGCGACTATGCCTTCCAGCATTTTCCCGTCTTCGGCAAATCGAACAACAGTCATGCGCTGATCGGCGGCATTTACTCGGAAGACGAAATCTGGTCGTGCACCACCTGCGGCGCCTGCGAAGAAGAATGTCCCCTGCTGATCGAATACATCGATAAGATCGTCGACTTGCGGCGCGGCATGGTCGATGACGGCAACGTCCCCAAGTCCATCCAGAAGGCGCTGAAGGCGCTGGAAAGCCGTGGCAACCCTTACGGCAAGATGGAAAAGAAGAAGGCCGACTGGACCAAGGACAAAGAGTTTCAGCAGAGCTGCGAAGTCAAGGTTCTGAATGGAAGCTCAACCGCCGAGACTCTGTTTTTCGTCGACAGCATTACTTCCTACGACGACCGCATTCAGGCCATCGGCCGCGCGAGCGCCCGCATTCTAACCGAGGCGGGCGAGGACTTCGCCATCCTCGGCGCAGCGGAGAAAGACAGCGGCCACGATGTCCGTCGCTTCGGCGAAGAGACGCTGTTCATGGCCCTGCGCGATCACAACACCGATGCCATCAAGGCCTCGGGAGTCAAGCGCATCGTGACCTCCGATCCTCACGCCTTCAATGCGCTGAAGCACGACTATAAAGACATGCCGCCGGTGGAGCACATCAGCCAACTGATCGCCCGCGAGGTCAAGTCCGGCAAACTCCAGCTCAACCCGGTGGAGAACGGGAACAACGTTTACACGTATCACGACCCATGTTATCTCGGCCGCCACAACCAGGTGTACGACGACCCGCGCAACGTGCTGGACGCGGTTCCCGGCTTGAAGCGGGTGGAGATGGCGCGCTGCCGCGACCGCTCGTTCTGCTGCGGGGGTGGCGGGTTGATGTTGTTCTACGAGCCGCAAGAGGAAGAACGGATTGGCGTGCAGCGAGTGCGCATGGCCGCCGAGGCCGGTGCGAACGTGATCGTGACCGCATGCCCGTTCTGCATGGTGAATATCGAAGACGCGATCAAGGTCTCGGGCCTGGAAGGCAAGATGACGGCGATCGACTTGGCGGAGCTGGTTGACCAGCAGCTTGTGCGCGAGCCGGCAAAAGAGCAGGACGCAAAGGTACCAGATGAGGTACATGCGTGACACCGCGCAACGGGACGTAACGTTTTGTGTCAGGGCATGGCTTTAGCCGTGCCGACAAGGCTTCACAAGAATCTTTGGGCTTCAGCCCAAGCTCGCGGAGGGCGAACGTGGAGATTTTAGTTTGCGCAAGAAGAGTACCTGACACCTCGGAGAATGAGATTCAACTCAACGGTGCGGGAAATGACATCGAACGCGACGACCTGGTCTATTCCATCAACGAACCGGACAACTACGCGGTGGAAGAGGCCTTGCAGATCGTCGCCAAATCCGGTGGCAATGTCACTGTCGCCACTGTCGGCACCGACGAGGACGAAGAAATCCTTCGCCGCGAGATGGCCATGGGCGCCAATCACGGCGTGCTGCTCTCCGACGATGCTTTCAACGGATCAGACGGCAAGGGCATCGCGACCGTCCTGAAAGGCTTCGTGCAGAAGAACAGGTTCGATCTGGTCCTCACCGGCGTGCAGGCCGAGGACGGCGGCGCGCAGGTCGGCGGAATGCTTGCCGCAATGCTCGACTATCCCTTTGCTTCCCTGGTGAACTCCATCGAAGTCGTCGATGGCACCAAGCTGAAGATCAGCCGCGAGATCGAAGGCGGCAACCGCGAGATGAGCGAGATCGACCTTCCCTGCGTGCTCTCCATCCAGACCGGCATTAACGAACCGCGTTATGTCGGGATGCGCGGCATACGCCAGGTCGCCTCGCTTGAGATCCCGACTTATGGCGCGTCCGACTTGGGAGTCGACGCCGCTTCCGTCGGGGAAGCTGCCGCGAACGTGAAACGCGACGACTACTTCGTGCCGGTGCTTGGCAAGGGCGCCACGATCCTCGAGGGTAGCAACGAAGAGATTGCCGACAAGCTCATCGCGATGATGAAAGCCAAAGGAGGCTTGCAATGACAGCTCGGATCTTTGCCTACATCGTGCATAAGGACGGCGTGCTTGACGACACCGCCGCCGAGTTGTTGGCGGCCGCGAAAAAGATCGATCCTTCTGCGTCTCCAACCGCACTTGTCACCGGCTCCGGCGCGGAACTCGACACCGTCTGCAACAGTCTCTGCACCTCCTACGCTGAAGTCTGGAAGATCGCGAGCGAAAGCCTCGCTTATCCCAACGCTGAGCTGGTTCGTCAGGCCTTGACGAAACTGCTGCCTGCCGGCGCCCTCGTACTGGTGCCCCACAACCACTTCGGAATCGATCTCGGACCGGGGCTCTCCATCAAGATGAATGCGGCTTTTGTCTCCGACGTCGTGGGCATCGATGGAGTGGACGGAACGGCCCTCAAAGTCGTACGCCAGGAATTTGGCGGACAGGTGAGCACTCACGTCCGCTGCAATATCTCTTCGGGTGCGGTGATCAATCTGCGTCCGGGGGCGTTCAAGCCTGTCCAGAGCGCCCCCGTCGCAGGGGTGGTTATCGACAAGTCCGCGGAGGTTGGCGCCGTCACGGCGAAGCGCCGCTACCTGACTACCGTGGTGGCCGAGGCAGGCGATGTCGATATCAGCAAGGAGCCAGTCCTGATCTCGATCGGCCGTGGCATTCAGGAGAAAGACAACATCGGGATCGCCGAGGAACTTGCCGAAGCGATGGGCGCCGTCGTCAGTTGCTCGCGCCCAGTGGTCGATGCCAAGTGGCTGCCTAAGTCGCGCCAGGTCGGATCATCCGGCCAGACCGTCAAGCCAAAGATTTATCTGGCCTGCGGCATCAGCGGATCGTTCCAGCATTTGGCCGGACTCAAGGGCAATCCCTTCATCGTGGCCATCAACAAAAATCCCAAAGCGCCGATCTTCCAGGTAGCTGAGGTTGGCATCGTCACCGACATGCTGGAGTTCCTTCCCGAACTCACCAACAAGATTCGTGCCATGAAACAGGTCTCGGTCTAAGGACTGGGCCTAAGAACCAAAGAGAGGTTTTGGCAATGCTTACCAAGAAAACTCTGCAACTCAGTTTGAAATCGCTCCGCGATTTCGCCAAGAAGCGCCTGCCTGATGAAGAACTGATCGCCTTAGACGAGCGCGACGAATGTCCGGTGGAGATTGTCCGCCACATGAGCGATCCCGACAAACTCGGCATTCAGCTTCTGTTCATTCCGGAAGAGTACGGCGGCATGGGCGGAAGCACCTTCGACGTCTATCTCATCTGCGAGCAGATGGCGCGCATCGATCTCGGCGTCGCCACTTCCCTGTTCGCCACATTCCTGGGCAGCGATCCCATCACGTTCGGCGCCACTCCTGAGCAGAAGAAGAAGTGGCTGGGGAAAATCGCCGACGAAGGCGTTCTGTTCGCCTACGGCGCAACCGAACCGGAGGCGGGCAGCGACCTGGGCGCGTTGAAAACCACGGCTGACCGCGTCGAAAAGGACGGCAAGGTTGTCGGCTACAAGATTAATGGCAGCAAGCAGTGGATCAGCAACGGCGGCATCGCCGATCACTGCACCATCCTGGCCAACACGCCCGCAGGTCCAAGCTGGTTCATCGTGGACAAGGACACCAAGGGCTTTGCCCACGACGAACCCGAGGACAAACACGGCATCCGTCTCAGCAACACCGCAGCGTTGGCTCTCAACGATGTATACGTCGATGCCGAACGCCTGGTCGGCGGCGTGGAAGGCCAAGGCTTGATACAAGCCCAGATGGTCTTCGGCTACACCCGCGTGATGGTCGCCGCCTTTGGCCTGGGCGCGGGATGGGCTGCGCTGGACCGCGCAATTCCCTATTCCACTAAGCGAATCCAGGGCGGCACGCCGTTGTCGGAGAAGCAGGGCTATACCCACAAGTTGATTGTTCCCCATGTCGTTCACCTGGAAGCGGGCCGCGCTTTCATCGAGGAGACCGCGGAGCGTATCGATTCCGGCAACGAAGGCAGCCTGAACACCGAAGGGGCGATTGCCAAGTACATGTCGACGGAGGCCGGCGATGCCGCTGCCGACGCCAGCATTCAGGCGCTGGGCGGCTACGGCTACACCCACGAGTACATGGTGGAGAAGATCAGCCGCGACGTTCGCATCACCCGAATTTATGAAGGCACCTCCGAGATCATGGAGATGACCATCAGCCGCGATCGCTGGCAACTCCATCTGAAGACGCGCGGACAGCACTATCACGATCGCGCGCGCCAAGTCGAGGCGCTGCACGCCGCCCATCCCAACGTGGGCGCCGACGTGGCCGCACTGGCTTTGCACGCACTGGCTGAAGTAATGGAGAAGGCCCGCGCGAATCGCCTCACCCGGTATCAGCACATTCTGCTGCGCCTCGGCGAGTGGATCGCATACGCCGAGTGCGCCGCCACTCTGGCGCGGCGTGCCGCGCTGGTGGCTGAAGGCAGAGTCAACGAGAAAGCCAATGACCGCTTTGACGCTACGGCGCTGGCGGCCATCAGCCGGATCTTTGCCCGCGAGGCGGCGATGAAAGTCGCGCAAGGCGGTCTGAGCTGTATCACCGGCGCCGGCGGTGTCAGTGATGCCGAGATGCCCGCGTTCGAAGCGGCACTCGGGTTATCTGCCATTCACCGTGCGCAAGCAGGCCTGATCTCCGATATGGATTACGTGGCTGACGTGCTGTATGGACGCGCCAGGAAACACGCTACCGAAGAACTCACGGAAGTAGCCCTCCACCGTTAGCCGTGGAGCAGGCACTTGTCCACCATCCCGACGGGTTCCTGCCCACCTGAAGAGGAATGTCATCATGGAAAACACCGCACATCGTGCAATCGCAATTGTGGGAGTGGGAGCAATCCTGCCCGACGCCCCGAACGTTCCCGCGTTCTGGAACAACGTGAAGACCGGCCGCTACAGCATCAGCGAAGTCCAGCCAGACCGATGGGACACTTCGTTCTACTACGACGCCGACCACACCGCGCCCGACAAGACATATTCGAAGATCGGTGGCTGGGTTCGCGACTACACCTGGGATCCCATGAAGTGGCGCTTGCCCATCCCGCCGCGCGTGGCCGACGCCATGGACGTGGCGCAGAAATGGGCGGTCGCTTGCACACGTGAAGCCCTGGAAGACTACGGCTATCCCAACCGGCCGCTGGACCTGGATCGCACGGCGGTGATTCTTGGCAATGCCATGGCTGGGGAAAAGCATTACCGCAGCTCGCTGCGCGTGTTCTTTCCGGAGTATGCGCACGAACTGACCGAGACTCCCGGCTTTGCCCACTTGCCGGCGACGCTACAGCGCGAAATCTCGGAGCAGTTCCACGATCGCATGTCGCATTACCTCGCGGACATCACGGAAGACACTATGCCCGGCGAACTGGCGAACTGCATGGCCGGCCGGGTTGCCAACCTCTACAACTTTCACGGTCCTAATTTCGTATGCGATGCCGCGTGTGCGTCAGCGATGGCGGCGATCAGCTCAGCCGTGGAAGGCCTGATCCAGAACGACTTCGATGTAGCCGTCAGCGGCGGTGTCGACCGCAATATGGGAGCTCCAACGTTCGTCAAGTTCTGCAAGATCGGCGCCCTGTCCGCCACCGGGACCCGGCCCTACGCCGAGGGAGCCGACGGCTTCGTCATGGGCGAAGGAGCAGCGATTTTCCTGCTCAAGCGTCTGGCCGATGCCGAGCGCGACCAGGACAAGATCTATGCCTTGCTGCGCGGCTTTGGTGGATCGAGCGACGGCAAAGGCAAAGGCATCACAGCGCCCAATCCGATCGGGCAGAAGTTCTGCATCGAGCGCGCCTGGCACAATGCCGGCGTCGCTCCCGAAATTGGGACGTTGATTGAAGGCCACGGCACTTCCACGCGCGTCGGAGACGTCGTCGAGGCGCAGAGCATGGCTGACGTGCTGGCCAGTGCGAATCTGCCCGCTCACTCGATTGCGCTGGGTTCGGTCAAGTCGAACATCGGACATCTGAAGGGCGCGGCCGGCGCCGCGGGGATGTTGAAGGCGGCCCTGGCGCTGCATGAGAAGGTTCTGCCGCCCAGCCTGCATTGCGAGCATCCCAGCCCCGACATCGATTTCTCCCACTCCCCTCTTTACGTCAACACTGAGCTGCAGCCGTGGACAATCCCGGCGGACGGCACTCGTCGCGTCGGCGTCAGCGCCTTCGGCTTCGGAGGCACCAACTTCCACATGGTGATGGAAGAGCACCTTCCCGGCAAGCTGAACGGAAACGGCAAGCATTCGATTTCTGTTCCCGCAACACCGCCTTCTACGACCAAGGAAGTTCCTATGCAAGTCAGCAATGCTGTCCCTACTGCCACTACTCCGACTGCAACCGCTGTTACGGTTGAGACCGCGTGCAAGGCTCCGTTGCGCGGAGCGTTGGTAATCGGCGCTGATTCGGAGGCTGCGTTGATCGAGCGCCTGCGCGCGGTACAGAAAGCTGCGCAGGCCGGTCAAGCACCGGCTCCCGCCGCACCGTCAGAGTCCGATCTGCGCGCGCCGGAGCGTCTGGCCATTGACTATGCCGACGCTGCCGATCTGGCAACCAAATGCGCCATCGCGCTTAAAGCCTTCCAGGCAAATCAACCTGCATTCTGGAAAGCAGTGCGCGCTCAGGGAATTTTCCGCGGACACGGTCCCGCACCCAAGGTCGCGTTCCTCTATACCGGTCAGGGCTCGCAGTACTTGAACATGCTGCGCGGGATCCGCAAGACAGAACCGATTATCGGCGAGACCTTCGCGGAGGCCGATCACGTGATGACGCCAATGTTGGGCAAGCCTCTCAGCGACTTCGTCTTCGTTGACCAGACCGATCCCGTGGCTCTGGCGGCATCGGAAGAGAGTTTGCGCCAGACCGAGATTACCCAGCCAGCCGTGCTGACGGCGGACATCGCCATGACCCGGCTGCTCGCAGCTTATGGCATTCAGCCCGACATGACTATGGGGCACAGCATGGGTGAGTACGCGGCGCTGGTTGCGTCCGGCGGGCTCTCGTTCGAAGACGGGTTGGACGCCGTCAGTGCGCGCGGCCGCGGGATGGCACAGGTTGCGGTTGCCGACAAAGGCAAGATGGCGGCCGTCTTTGCGCCCATTGCTGAAGTCGAGCGCATCCTCAAGACCGTTAACGGTTATGTGGTCATTGCGAACGTCAACAGCAACACCCAGTCGGTAATCGGCGGGGCCAGCGAGGCGGTTGAGCAGGCTTCACAGATCTTCCTGCAAGCCGGCTACAACGTTGTGGAACTGTCGGTCAGCCACGCCTTCCACACGTCCATTGTGGCAGCAGCGAGTGTGCCGTTGCGCGAGATGCTGGAGCGTCTGCACCTGCAGTCACCTCGTATTCCGATCGTGGCCAACGTGGACGGTGAGTTCTATCCGACCGGACCTGACGTTGCCCCCAGGATGATCGATCTGCTTGGCAAACAGGTTGCCGCGCCGGTTCAATTTATCAAGGGCCTGCGCACGTTGTATAACGCGGGAGCGCGCGTGTTCGTCGAAGTGGGACCAAAGAAAGCCTTGCAGGGATTTGCCGAGGATGTACTCGGCAGCGACGGCGAGGTCGTATCGCTGTTCACCAATCATCCCAAACTCGATGACCTGACCGCTTTCAACCAGGCGTTGTGTGGACTTTATGCGGCGGGGTTAGGCCGCGGCGTTGCCGAGGCATCACTCGAAACACCGCCAAGACAGGCCACGGTGTCCCCAGTTGCGTCAAACGTCTCCTCCAACGGCGACCGCTACTCCGAACTCGGACACCTCTTCGCGGGCGTGCTCGATCGTAGCTGGGAGATCTATCAGGGACAGAAGCCTGCACCAAAGCGCGAGCCGGTCGTCATCACGGGAGCATCTTTGGGACTGCCCGGAACCGAGCACATCTTCGATGATGGCAACGTCGAACGCATCTTGCGCGGCGATCAATTCATCACTCAGATCCCTGCGAAGTTCCGCCAGGCCATGCTCGACAAACGCATCCGGCGACTGGTCAAGAGCGACCAGGGAGAAGCCACATTTGAGTCGATTACCGATGTGGCGGACGTTATCAAGCTGGCCGGTCGCGGAGGCGCCTTCGATCTGGAGAGCGAATTCGGCGTTCCTGCCGAGCACTTGGCTGCCCTCGACCGCGTTACGCGCCTTGCGATTGCCGCCGGAATTGATGCCATGCGCGACGCCGGTATTCCGCTGGTCATGCGCTACAAGACGACAACCAAGGGTACGCAACTTCCCGAGCGTTGGGGCTTGCCTGACGCTATGCGTGACGACACGGGCGTAATCTTCGGCTCCGCATTTCCTGGCTACGACTCGTTAGTCGAGATCATGTCGGGGTATTTCGCCGACCATGCCCGCCGTGAAGAACTGGCAATGCTGGAAAAATGGAGCGCTAACGCGGCGAACGGTCATTCCGTTCTCGGCCAGGAAATGGCGAGACGGATCGACGAATTGCGCGCCACCATCGAGCAGAAGCCGTATGTCTTCGACCGGCGCTTCTTGCTCCGGGTCTTATCGATGGGACATTCGCAGTTCGCCGAGCTCATCGGCGCTCGCGGCCCCAACACGCAGATCAATGCCGCTTGTGCAACCACCGCGCAAGCAGTCTCGCTCGCCGAAGATTGGATCCGCGCGGGACGTTGCCGCCGCGTGATTGTCATCTCGGCGGACGATGTCACTTCCGACAACATGATCGGATGGTTCGGCCCCGGCTTCCTGGCCAGTGGAGCGGCAGCTACCGACGAAAAGGTGGAAGACGCCGCCATTCCCTTCGACCGCCGCCGGCACGGACTGATTATGGGCATGGGCGCAGCGGCTCTGGTGGTCGAGAGTGCCGAAGCCGCGCGGGAACGTGGTATTCAGCCCATCTGCGAAGTCCTAAGCGCCGTCACGGCCAACAGCGCCTTCCACGGCACTCGCCTCGATGTGCAGCACATCGGCCAGGTGATGGAGAACCTGGTAAGCCAGGCCGAATCGCACAGTGGCGTTCAACGTCAACAGATAGCTCCTCAGATGGTTTTCATTTCCCATGAGACCTACACCCCTGCACGAGGCGGCAGCGCCTCGGCGGAGGTCCACGCACTGCGTCGCGTCTTCGGCGATGCCGCGGATCAGATCGTGGTCGCGAACACCAAAGGAATGACTGGCCATGCCATGGCAACCGGCATCGAAGACGTCCTCGCCGTGAAGGCGCTGGAGACAGGTTTGGTGCCGCCGGTAGCGAACTTCAAGGAAGTCGATCCCGAGCTAGGTCCATTGAACCTCTCAAAGGGCGGAGTCTATCCCATCGATTACGCGCTTCACCTGGGCGCCGGATTCGGTTCGCAGATCAGCATGATGCTCCTGCGTTGGATTCCGACAAAGAACAGGGTTCATGCCCAGCCAAATGCTTTGGGCTATACCTACCGCATCGCCGATCCGGCTGTATGGAAAGGCTGGCTAAGCCATATCGCCGGATATCCGACGACCGAGCTGGAAGTGGTCAAGCGGACCTTGCGCGTGCGCGATCAAGGGCCGTGGGCACGAGTGGTAACGACAGTTGCAGATTCGCGTCCGATTGCGGCACCAACTGCTGCGCCGACGCGACCCGCGTCGAAACCAGCACCTCCTGTACAGACGACAGCCGCGGCGGCAACGGCAACAGTCGTTGCCAAGGCGGCGGCTCCTCCACCGCCGCGCGTTGAAACGCCGAAACCAATCGTGGAAGTTCAGGCCGCGCTGCCAAAATCCGCGCCCAGCGGTTCAGTCAAAGAACGCATTCTCGCGCTGGCCGTGGAGAAGACAGGCTATCCGCAGGACATGCTCGATCTGGACCTGGACCTGGAAGCCGATCTGGGCGTCGATACCGTCAAGCAGGCGGAAATCTTCGCCGCCATTCGCGAGATGTACAGCATTCCGCGCGACGAGAACCGCAAGCTGCGTGATTACCCCACGTTGGCACATGTAATCCGCTTTGTGTATGAGAAGCGGCCCGACCTGGCTGGCGGAACTCCGGCCGTGCCGCAGACGGAGCAAGTCGCTGCGTCGACGGTAGTAACGCCAGTCGCACCCGCAGCGATGGTGGCAGCGCCAGTGGCGTCCGCTTCGATCGCGAATGCAGCGACCGCAAACGTCGCTGCTGTTCCAGCACCAGTTGCGGCTACAACGCCGGACGGCTCGGTGAAGGAGCGTATTCTGGCGCTGGTCGTGGAGAAGACCGGTTATCCGGAAGAGATGCTCGACCTCGACCTGGATCTGGAAGCAGACCTTGGCGTCGATACCGTCAAGCAGGCGGAGTTGTTCGCGGCCATCCGCGCAACCTACAACATTCCGCGCGACGAGAACCTTAAGCTGCGTGATTATCCCACCTTGGCTCATGTCATCCGTTTCGTGTACGAGAAACGGCCCGACCTGGTTGGCGGAGCTTCATCCGCGGCCAAAACAGAACAGCCTGCAGTTTCAGCCAAGGTGGCAACACCGGTTGCGCCCGTAGCGGCTGCTGTGTCCGCTCCTCCAGTGTCGCTCGAAGGC
>PLBD01000103.1 GCA_003135315.1 Acidobacteriaceae bacterium
GAGGAGAAGCAGAAACGGATTGAGTTCTTGGAAAAGAAGGTGCAGACCGAGGATGAAGTCCTGGCCGAGTTGATGGCGGAACACATCGCACTAAAAAAAGTCTTTGGGAACTCTAACCGGCGGCTGGGTGCCGCATGACGTGCGGGATCAAGTGATGAATTTCGTTCGGCGCTGGTCGGAGAAGGCCGAGATCGGCGTCGGACGATTCATTGCTTGGCTGGGAAGGACCGCCAGCAAGTTCCTTGACTGGCGAGAGCGCTAAGGTTGCTGAACGGCGTTGCGTGCAAGTTTCGATTTCGAGAAATATGATTTTCTGAAATCCGGAGTGGGAGGCTGCTCGGAGTGGAATCGTCAATTCTCATCAGGATTTTCACAATTTCTTCTCGACAAGGCATCTCCGCAGAGACAGCCTTCAGTCGGGATCTCCTTTTGCGTCTCCGAGTGGCCAACGTTAGACGTACGGTTTCCACTTTGAATTCCTAACCGATCATTGATAGTCCGTCGGACCGTGTGAGGTCTGTTCACAATTGCA
Source organism: Acidobacteriaceae bacterium (assembly GCA_003135315.1). GTDB lineage: Bacteria > Acidobacteriota > Terriglobia > Terriglobales > Acidobacteriaceae > Bog-257. Next base: position 533 of record PLBD01000103.1, read on the forward strand.
CACGTTCAGGAAGGCGTTCGGGACCCGGATCTGTGCGCTCTTGGCAGGGCCCGGGCTACTGGCCATATACTTCTTGCGACCGATTTTTCTCCATTCTCTACAACAGCGCTGCCCTATGCCTTAGCCATCACCCGGCACGGCGGCGCGAAATTGTCTCTCGCGTATGTGATTCCTACTAACGCGTTTGATTTAATTCCAGTCGGCGAGCGAGACTCAGTTTTGGAAAACATGCGCGGACAGGTTGAGCGACACAGCGTTGGATTGCGAGCAAAGTCGCTCCTTCGGGGACTACCGCATGAGGTGCTCATCGATCACGGAAATGTTTGGCCGATGATCTCGGTAATGGTGGAAAAGCAAGAAATCGGTCTGATTGTTATCGGCACCGACGGCCGACGCGGCGCAGAAAAGCTACTGCTTGACTCGACCGCCGAGGAGATTGAAGCGCGCAACGCGTTGCGTACGTGAGAGGCGTGCTCCAGCGGCTCCTTCCGCTGCTTGGGGAAAGCGAGTTTCTTGCGGATATCCCATTCCGACCAGCCTTGGTAAGCTTTGCCTTTGTTTTCCGTTCCGCGGGAGTATCTCCCTGCGCTTGGACGGCCCCAGCAACTCTTGACCGCGTCGCCCGTGTTAGATTACGGCAGCGTTACAAGCTCCGGCTTCTTTGTTTGGCGGACGGTTTCTTCTCGCGTGGATGCCGCCATGCGCGGCTCATCCATTCCCTTTTTGAAGCAACCCGATGGATCGTTCCGGCGTGAAGGTACTGTGATGGAAACTATAAGTGGCCAATGACGCAGGCGAGGTCAATTGGTCTCCCCTTCGCTCCCTGCGAGCGCCAGCGATTTCGAGACCCTCGTTCGACCCCGTCCCCTTCTTCGCGGCGAAATCATGAAGGAGGTTGCTGTGAAACAGTCTGAGAAGCCAGTAGCTGAAGTGTCGACTTCAGAGCCGGCAGTTACCTCCGTGACCGAAGAGGCCATTCGCGAGCGTGCGTATGAGCCTTACGAGCAGCGCGCACGGCTGGACCGACACGCCCTAGACGATTGGCTGACTGCCGAAGCTGAGCGGCAGCTCAAGCGCAAGAGCGCAGCGGCTTAAGGCGTCTGCAACCAGCACGGCTAAGCGTGCAATTGTCTTTCTTGTTCAGGAATGGAAGAGTTGCATCGTTTCAACATTCTCTCGGAGGATTCGTCGTTCTCAGTGGAACTTGTCGGCTCCCTCTTTCCAGTCGCATGGGATCAACGACGATGCCTCAAAACAAAACAAGCGACTCTTGCAGACGCGTTCGGTGATTTATTGGTTTCTCTGCGGGGCCCTGGTCGCATGGGCTCTTCGTTCCTGCGACTTCGGCAGGCGTGAAACAGAGCCAGATTGAAGCACACTGCGCGTGCCAGAACTCGAGACCGGCTTTTACCTGCTTTATGAGTTGAAGCCCGCGCGGCCTGTTTTCACCATTGATTGCTCCCGTGGAGACAAAACGTCGTGGCGACGAGGCTCTCCGTCCGGTGCGCGTGCATCAATCCAACCATCTCTGTTCGAACCAAGACGCTAGGGCGTACACGGGGATTTCGCAAGTGGCAACCCGTCGTGCGCCGACTCCTGCCACTGTCGCAACTGTGCCAGGGCTGCCTCGACTAACTGTGGAAGGCTAGCCTCCACAGCAGAGGTCAACGATGTTCCCCAATCGGTAATAGCTGGCTGCACCCCAAGCACAACGATGTCCTGAGGCTTGGTTGAGGCGAGTGCCAGGACCGCAATCAAATTGGCAACGCCCAACTGATGAACACTCCACCCGCCCGATAAGCCGAGCAGACCTTTTCCTGTCATGCGCACACGCGTTCCCGGAGCCGATCCCGAATTCACCGCATCCAGGAACAGTATTCGGGATGCATCCGAAACATAGGGCACGAGATCGAGGCCGAGTGTGCCGCCATCCAGAATCGTTACTCCGGCAGGCACCCGCGCATCGGACTGCAGGAGTCGTGCAGCATGCACCCCTACGCCGTCGTCGGACAGGATTGTATTGCCCACTCCTACGACCACAGTATCTGAGGAAAGCGAGTCGATCATTTCGTTGTCTCGCTTCGTTCAGATCCGCCAAGGAAACGGACTGCCTCATCTTCCTGTTTCAGTACCGGTATAGGCCGCCCGCGAGCGTCTACCACGTGCACAGCGCAAGCCAAACACGGATCGAAAGAGTGTACTGTGCGTAGAATCTCAAGCGGGCGTTCAGGTTCGGCGATAGGAGTCTTAATGAGCGCAGCTTCATACGCCCCGCGCTGGCCGGAAGGATCTCGAGGGCCAGCATTCCAGGTAGAAGGCACCACGGCCTGATAATTCTTGATGGCTTGATTTTCAATTTCTACCCAGTGTCCGAGTGATCCGCGTGGAGCTTCAAAGAAGCCAAATCCCCGTGCGGTTTGGGGCCAGGAACTCGGGTCCCATTTCTCGCCGTTGAAGATGCTTAGCTTCCCCGTCGCCATATTGTTGCGAAGCTGTTCGAGCCAGCCTACGAGCCGGTCCGCGAGGAGTTGCGTTTCGAGCGCCCGCGCCGCGACCCGGCCAAGGGTCGAAAACAGAGCCGCGGGTGGAGAGTTAAGCTTCGCCAGGGTTGTGTCTATCAGCGCTTTGACGTCGGGCTGGCCGGAGGCATAGGCGACCAACAACCTGGCCAACGGACCGACCTCGATTGCCTTGTTGTCATAGCGGGGAGCTTTCAACCATGAATATTTCTGGTCTACCTCAAGAAATTCGTAAGGAGGCTTCGGTCCTGTGTACTTTGGGTTGGTTTCGCCTTCATAGGGATTCAGGCCAACCTGGTTTCCTCGCGAATACTGATACCAGGAATGAGCGACATACTCGGTGATGTTCCCTGGATCAACGGGATAGACTTTGGAGAGATCGCGGTTCAGGATGATGCCGCGTGGCAGAAAA
>PLBD01000548.1 GCA_003135315.1 Acidobacteriaceae bacterium
GCTCGACTACCTGATGCCCGGGATGAACGGCGACGAACTTGCGACAGAGCTGCGAAAAAGGCTGCCCCACCTGCGACTGATCGCAGTATCGGCGGTTGGTCAACTTCCCCCAGCGTTGTTAAGGACGGTGGATCGCAGCGTCCAGAAGGGACAGGATCCCGAAGTGCTTCTCACCGCCATTTCGGACGTGCTCGCCGGAGGTGCCGGGACCAGCGGAGATGAGCGATTGCCTGCCTCAAAAACCGTGCTCTGCGTGGATGATGAACAGCTGCAGCTACAGCTCAGAAAAATGGTGTTTGAGTCGGCTGGCTTTATGGTGCTGCAGGCCAGGTCAGCCGCCACCGCCATGGAAGCATTTGAATCCCAGAATGTCGATGCTGTGGTGATGGATTACTGGCTCTCGGGCAAGAACGGCACGGCGGTCGCCGAGGAGATGAAACGGTTGCGTCCCAGGATTCCGATTGTGATGTTATCGGGTTTCTCCGCCCTGCCGGGCGAGGGCGTACTGGTGGATGCGTGGCTGCGAAAAGCAGATAGCGCGCCCGAAGATGTTGTGCATGAGGTGAGACGCCTTATCGGTCTTCGAGCTGATACCGGGGAGCCTTCGATTTCTAAATGAAAACACACAGGACCAGAGGTGCCTCATCAATCGGCCACGCGTTTTTTTTCGCGTTGGTCTTCTCCATCTTGCTTAGAGCCACACCCCGATGCCAAGCATCCTCGAACGTCCCTGACTCCGGCAATCCCGCAAAGGAGTTGACGCTCGAGCAACTGGGAAATGTACAGGTCACGACCGTCTCCAAAGAACCCGAAGAGGTATGGAAGACGGCGGCAGCGGTCTACGTGATTACGCAAGACGATATCCAGCGCTCGGGCGTCACCAACATTCCCGAAGCCTTGCGGCTGGCGCCGGGGGTCGAGGTGGCTCGAATCGNNCCACCCTGATTGCCGGCACCTACTGGGAAGTACAAAATGTGGTTCTGGAAGATGTCGAGCGGATCGAGGTCATTCGCGGGCCCGGGGGTACGATCTGGGGTCCGAACGCAGTCAATGGCGTGATCAACATCATTACCCGCCACACCAAGGACACCCATGGCGAATTGGTTAGCGTGGGCGGCGGAAGCGTGGATCAAGGCATCTTTAATGCGCGTTACGGAGCGGGCAACAGCAAGAATTTCGATTACCGCGTCTATGCCATGGGCTTTGATCGAGGCCCGGAATATCATCCCGACGGCCAGAACTTCGACCGTTGGCGGGCTATACAGGGTGGCTTCCGAGCGGACTGGGCAAAAAGCACTCGCGACAACTTCACACTGCAGGGCGACATTTATGACGAAGGAGCGGGCGAGAGCGTTGTAGCAACCAGCTATACCGCGCCCTATTCGCAGGTGCTTGAGAGCACCGCACGTCTTTCTGGAGGAAATATTCTCGGGCGCTGGCAGAAGACTCTGGGAGAAGGAACTGATTTCCAGGTCCAGGTCGATTATGATCGCACCAACCGCCGCGAACCGAACTTCATCGACCTCCGCGACACTTTCGATGTCGATTTTCTCGATCGCTTCCGCTTGCCCGCACGCCAACAGATTTCCTGGGGCCTGGGCGCACGTCTCAGCCGGGGAGACAATCCGCAGGTTGTTTCCGGACTTGTGTTTCTTCCTACGAAAAGGACGGACGAACTTTATACCGGGTTTTTCCAGGATGAAATCGGATTGATCAAGGACCATCTTACTTTATCGGCCGGCACGAAGCTTCTACGCACAAACTTTACGGGCATCCAGCTAGAGCCCAGTGCCCGGTTGCTTTGGACGCCGGCTGACAAGCAAACCATGTGGGCGGCTTTCACGCACGCCGTACGAACTCCTTCAGATGGGGAACGAAATTTCTTTCTCTCCGGATATATCGGCATGAGCGGAGGTCTGCCGTATTTTGCTCGATTCAATGCGAATCCTAACTTCCGGTCCGAACAACTCAACGGCTATGAGGCCGGCTATCGCCGCCTTCTAGGCCGCCAGCTCTACTTTGATGTAACCGCCTTCTACAACCATCACAGCGATCTCGAAAGCGAAGACATCACGGGACCCGCCTACGTGGAAACCACGCCGCCGCCCACCCATCTTCTTCTACCAGCCGAGTTCGGGAACGGTTTGCTCGGCACAACTAAAGGGATTGAAATCGCGCCCGAATGGAAGCCGCGGAGTTTCTGGCGGCTGCACGCCTCCTATTCTTTTCTCCAAATGGATTTGAAATAGGCGCCCAACTCACTGGACGTGGGCACCGCGCCGATTATTGCCGGCTCCAGCCCGCGACACCAAGTCACTGCCCAATCCGATTTCGATTTTGCCAGGCATTTCACTCTTGATCTCACATACCGCTATGTCAGCGCTTTGATTTCGCAAGCAGTTCCCGATTACTCCACCGCAGATGCTCATTTCGGATGGGAGTTGAGCGAGCATTTCCGGCTGTCGATCGCAGGACAAAATCTTCTGCAGCCGCATCATCCCGAGTTCGCAGGCGACCCTGGGCCCCTGGTAGGAATCAAGAGAAGCGTTTA
>PLBD01000568.1 GCA_003135315.1 Acidobacteriaceae bacterium
GCTACAGGCTACAGTGGCTTAGATGAAGATACGGAGCTTCGTTCATAAGGGCCTGAAGAGGTTCTATGAAGAGGAGAGCGCGAAAGGGATTCCGGCGAGCACGGCGGACAAGCTGCGCAAGATGCTTGCCTTTCTGGACGCAATGGGCGACGCGGAGGAACTAGAGCAACTGCCTGGCTGGAAGGCGCATCGGTTGACCGGAGACCGCAAAGGAGCCTGGAGTTTGAGCGTGACCGGCAACCTGCGGCTTACCTTTCGCATCGATACAATCGAGCGTGAAATCCGCGAAGTGAATTTGGAAGATTACCACTAGAACGAAGGAGAAAACGCGATGCCCATGAAGAATCCTCCCCATCCAGGGGATTTTATTCGGACGGAGATTGTGGAGGCGGCGGGGTTGACCGTGACGGCGGCTGCGGAGGCGCTGGGAGTCTCGCGGCCCACGCTGTCCAGCTTGCTGAACGGCAAGGCCGGGCTGTCGGGCGAAATGGCGCTGCGCATCGAGAAGGCTTTTGGGGTGAAGATGGATACGCTCATGCGCATGCAATCCTCGTACGACATCGCCCAGGCGCGCAAACGAGAGAAGCAAATACACGTGCGCCGAGTTCACCAGCCGGCCGCTGCTCACGTATGATGTACCGGCGCTTCAGCAGAAAGCCCTGATCTTCACCGAATCCCGGCGAATTCAGGAATATCTTTGTCAGATCCCTGAGAAGACCGAATTTGCCGGCAAGGTGGTACTTTTCAACGGCTCCAACACCGATCCGAAATCAAAAGAGATTTATCAGGCATGGCTGGAACGTCATGCCGGCACCGATCACATTACGAATTCGCCCACTGCTGACAAGCGCGCCGCCCTTGTTGAATACTTCCGAGACGACGCGTACATCATGATCGCGACTGAAGCCGCTGCCGAGGGGATTAATCTGCAATTCTGCAATCTAGTCGTCAATTATGACATGCCATGGAACCCTCAGCGCATCGAGCAGCGCATCGGCCGGTGTCATCGGTACGGCCAGAAGTTCGACGTGGTGGTTGTTAACTTCCTCAACCGCAGCAACGCGGCCGACGTCGGGGTCTATCAGCTTCTTGACGAAAAATTCCGTTTATTCAATCGCGTTTTCGGCGCTTAGCGACGAGGTGTTAGGCACCATCGAATCCGGAGTGGACTTCGAGAAGCGGATTGTGGCGATCTATCAGAAGTGCCGCACGCCGGAGCAAATCAGCTTTGAGTTCGACCAGCTCCAACACGACCTCGAATCCGAAATCGACGACAAGCGGAAGGAGGCGAGGGAACAGCTCCTAAACAACTTTGACCAGGAGGTGGTCGAAAAGCTGCGCGTGAGTAGCGGTGATTATCTCGATCGTTTGAGGAATGGCTCTGGCAAGTAACTCGGAGTCCAAAGAAGCGATACCAAATCGACCAAAAGTTGGTCTGAACAGAACGGCAGCTGCAGTATGCACGCCGGGAAGAACTCGCTGCGGAGGTGGTCATCGCCGCCCTGCAGAAGGATCATGTCGAGGGTGAGGTACGCGAACATCTGCAAACGGGTAGGTCTCATCTATAGCCTCTCCATCTCTCCGAACACGATCAAGAGAAACGAACGTGCCTATCAACTTTATCTGGCGAACCGGCGGCCGCCCAAGTGAACGCAACTCCGGAAGTCGCTTCTCATGCAGCTAATCAAGGGCGGGCGGAGCCAAGTTCAACAACCTGCGGATCGCGTTGACATCAGGGCGAATGTCACGCGAGGGCATATCCTTTTCATCGTATCGCTCCCACTGCAAGAGCAAGGCTTCGACCATTTCCTTGCCATCCGGATCGCGAACGGCCTCAAGCGGCGTGCGGTCGCCCAACGCAGGAATCTTCTGGTGGACCCAGCCTTCCATCTGTTTTTGCACGGCCTCTTGCAGTTGTTTCCGGACTTCCGGCCTGCACAGCATAGCCTCGAACTCCGCCTCACGAGCTTGTTCTTCTGTCGTTCTTCCTGGCGGCGGATTCTTTCGCATCTCGTCCAGCGTTTGCACGACTGTACCCTCGTGAACCGCCTGGGAACCGAGACGCTTCGCAATCTCCTTGTGCAGGCGCTTAGCGCGATTCTCCGAATTCACTTCCACGATCAGGCGTTTGGCAGAGATTTTGATGTGGCCCAGAATCGTGTTGTCCCATGACTTAAACTTGCGGTTTCCTCCGCGTATCCAGTCAAAATCCACGCTGCTGAGTTTTCCGTTATTGTCCAGTTCCGCATCGTCGAGGAGTTCCTCTCGAGGGCGTCCCACAGCCAGTGGAGCCAAGGCCTCAAACGCCGTCTCCGTCGACTCGATCCCGAAAGTCAACGTATGAAAAAGGAGCGGATCGCCATCGGTATTGCAAAATCGCGGCGGAGCAGACAGCCGATCCCGAATGTCCAAGTAGGTAGCACGAATCAGATCCGCGTATCGCAGCAAATCGTGTGCCGTAAGATACCGATTCTGCTTTGCGATTTTCTTCTTCAGTTTCTTCCGAAGTTCGATGATCTCCACTTTCTTGTCTGGAGGAATACACAGCGGTGCGGAGCTTCCGAACACCGCAAGTTCCGGCTGGTGCCAGATCTGCGCAAAAAGCAAGTCTCCCGGCCGCAAGTTTCGCGATCCTGATCGCTCGATAACTTCGGTCTCCCCGCCAATCAGAACGTCTCCTACCGCCAGGCGCTCGCCAGGCTCGTTCCAAACAACTTCATAAAAGCTCAACGGCTGCGTCGTGGCCTGCTCCAGAAATATCCGTTCCATCGCGGTCAGATGCTTCGACCTTTCCAGCATGTACCAGCGAGCAACCACACCGCCCTGCCCACGCGCCGTTCTGCGCCGAGACAGTCCGTCCGGGTTCCACTGGAACAGGAAATAGGGCATGAAGATCTGACGCTCGTTGGAGGATTCCTCCAGGCGTGGCGGCAAGTCGCTCATGTTGAAGTCCTGCCACGCCTCATAGATATGTTCCGCGAACTTGCGCGCCGCAAACCTTGTTATCTCCTGCGTTAGCCTTGCCGACTCTTCGTGCTGTCGCGCCCACAGCCTGTCGATGGACGGAGCATAACTAGGCAAGCAGCAATGCTTGTACTTCTTGCCGCTGCNNCGCAGGGGCAGGGATCGTTTCTCCCGATCTTCGCAGTTGCATGGAGAGGCATAACCTTTGGACATTACCGCGCCTCGCTCTGTGAAAGCAAGCGCGCAAAGCTACGGCATTCACCTCGTTCCCAAATGGCCTGACATAGAGGCACCATGCGCTTGGCGGGCAAGCAAGAGCTCGGCTATTTCCCCCTGCCACTGGCGGAAGCCGAGCGGATTCGGCGTTTCCTAAAGTTTCCCATCTCTGTGATTAGATCGAAGAAGCGGTGTTGTAGTTGTTTACACACACGTACACAATGAGGCCGAGGCATGGAAGCGTTGAAGGTTGGGATTCGCGAATTTCGAGAGAAGCTGGCGAGCTATCTGCTGGAAAGTGAAGCGCCGGTGGCGATCACTCGGCACGGCGATACTGTTGGCTACTACATTCCTGCCCGAAGTAAACGGGAGGAGACGGAGCGGGCAGCTCTTAAAGAAGCCGCCTCTCGCCTGCAACAGATGCTTGCTAGCGAAGGGATTTCCGAGGAGGAAGTTCTGGCGGACTTCAAGCGCTGGCGCGCGGGTAAGAAGAAATGACTGCGCGCAAGTCAACCATGCGGAAGCAGGCCAAAATCACCAGCAAAGGACAAATCACTGTGCCGCGCGACGTTCGCCGTGCCCTTGGGGTTCAGGCCGGGGACCATCTTGTGTTCGAGAGCATTGGTGACGAGGTACGTGTGCGCGCGCTTAAGACCAAGAGTGCGTTTTCCAAGTATCGCGGCATCGGCAATCCCGGAATCGGCTGCGGACGGAGGAATATCAGCCTGTGGCTGCGCGGGTTGCGCGGATAGTGACCGCCGCGATGGACACCAATCTAGAACGACTGCGGGAGACTTCCTGCCATGAAAAATGCCCACGAACGCTTTGGCAAACTGACCTATCGCCGACACACGGAGAAGACGGCAACCAACCTTAGCGTTTTCCTGGATGCCTTTGTAGGTGAGGACCGAGGCAAAGCCCACTTGGTCTCAGTGGTTGGCGGCGACGTGGAGATCGGCGCCCTGGCTGCTGCTTTTGCCAACGGTGACTCATTCACCGTGGTCGACCCTTACGGTGAAGAGAGTATCGTCTCGCTGGGTGAGAAGCCGCTGTGCTTCCGCGGCTCGATCGTGGTGCAAGGCCGTAAGCGACCGCTGAGGCATCTTGTGGGCTGCTCGCAGGAATTGGCGGACACGACCTCCGATGGAAAACTGCTTCTGACCAGCGATGACCAATCCTTCATCTGGTCTTCGCTGGTGCGGCACTACGGCCTGCCCGCCACGCCAGAATGGGGACCGTGGATGATTTCGCAATTGCACCAGCAAAAGCGGATTCAGCCGCTTCTTGGATTTGGATATGCCGGAGTGGCGGTCAAGGCCAAGCGAAGAGAGTTATTGGCGCTGCTTCGGAAGGGATTGGGCAGTAATCGGCTCAGGTTTCCTAACCAAAATGGGGCCGTTGAATGGCCCGAAATCCAGCTCATCAAGAAGACTGCCTGATTCCCGCGTGAACAAGGGCCTTCGCTGACTGCTGCCGAGAGCTGACCATCCTCGGATGAAATGTAACCCACATTCTGAATAGTTCAGGGAGGACCTGAACCCATGGCATTACTGCGGACAGGCGAGCGCATTTGTGCGTCGTGCGGAGGCATCATCGGCAAACATCGGCCCGGGTGCCTTGGCGACGACGTTGTCGAGGTGATCAGCACTTACACCCGCCAGCAAGCGATTGAGGACGGCATTCTGGTCGATTGCGAGCAAGCTCCAATGGGCGAGATGCGGCGCCAGCTTCTGAAGTGGCCGCTTGCGATGACCGCTACCGCATTTCACCGATACGTGTGGCCAATAGTTGAGGAGGCGAACCTGCCGCCAGGACAGAGTCTGGAAGGCCGGTTCTGGGATTTGATTTGGATGTTCCATGCGGCCGTCAAGGGGCCAGTCTCGGCCAGCCGCATTGACTCGCGCAACCTGCTGTTCGACTTCTACTGCATCGTTGCTGATCCGGCAGTGTCGTCAAACGAGGTGATTGACGCGACTGCCAAAAGCGGGCCAGAGGGAATGCGGCTGGTAACGCTCAAAGCGGTCTCTGGGCCTGGTGATGACGGCGCGCCCGTGATCACGTTCATGCTGCCTGAGGAGGATTGACTGCGGTGACTGCTGAACTGGAGCCGGCGGAGTGGCAGATTGTAGTCACACAAATATCACACATCTGTGATAATCTAGAGATACACCTTGAGGCGTACACCCATGGACGTGGGACATTTCAAACGGGCAAGAAAGCAAGCCGGCCTGACTCAGCAGCGGGCTGCGGCCAAACTCCGCGTGTGCCAGAGCTATCTTTCCATGGTGGAGAACGGCCAAAGGGCATTGCCGCCCGAACTCGCGCGCAGGATGGTTCACGCTTACAAGCTCTCGCCGGTTTCATTCGCGCCGACTGAGGCGCGATGGGACCCAAAGGTCGCTGAACCCGAGCAACTTGCGGCCGACCTGTCTGGACTCGGATATCCCGGCTTCGCTTATCTGAGAAAACGACGTTCTGAAAGGAATCCAGCTGAACTCTTGCTTACCGCCCTGGCTCAAGACCGGTTGGAGGCGCGGCTCTTCGAGGCTCTTCCCTGGCTGGTGCTCAAGTACTGGGAGATGGACACAAGATGGCTCGTACAGGAGGCCAAGCTCCACGACCTGCAGAATCGCCTGGGATTTGTTGTTGTGCTGGCGAGAAAGGCAGGTCAGCGATCTGCGTTGCCGGATTCAAGGCGCGACGCAGCGCTGGAGCGGTTGGAGGCCAAGCTGAGTCGCAGCTTACTTGCGCGCGAGGAGCTGTTAGCCGGAGCGCAGGTGAGCGAGAGTGAACGCCGATGGCTGAAAAAGCATCGCACGAAAGAAGCACGCGATTGGAATGTCCTAAGCAACTGGCGGCCTGAGTCGCTTAGATATGTCGCCTGACACGGCACACGCTGTTTGAGCGTGGTGTAAGGCACACAAGACGAAACCAAAAGAGCGTTCCTCGGGACATCCAGATTGCGAATTGTTATGTACATTGTCTGTTAAGTCATGTACATCGCTGATATNNATCAGGAGGATGGTCCATGGCCATAGCAACGAAGCGAACCCACAAGCACTTTCAACTGGACGCGGCCAAGATCAAGCGGGCTCAAAAAGCCTTGCGAGCCAAGACAGAAACGGAGGCCATTGACCGCGCCCTGGACTTCGCGATTGCGGAGCATGAGAAGAATCGCCTGGCCCTTCAGGCTACGGAGCGCTTTCTCAATAGCGGCATTGAGATCAAAGACGTTTACGGCTCGCTGGCGGGCTAGATGGAACCAGCCCTGTTCGACACCTCCGTCTACATCTCCGCCTTGCGCCAGGGTAACGGCGCGACCCTTTCTCTGAGGCGGCTGGCGGCCGACGCACCGCTGTGGTTGAGTTCAGTCGTGCTCGAAGAACTTTATGCTGGCGCAGGCGACCGGGAACGGCGTGTCACGGAGCGACTGGAACGGGATTTTGACCGGGCGAAGCGAATTCTGGTGCCCAATCTAAGCGATTGGACTCAAACCGGCAAAGTCCTGGCTCGTTTGGCAATGAAGTACAACTACGAGCAAATCGGGCAGGGGAGGCTAACCAACGATGCCCTGATTGCCATGAGTGCCGGGCGCTCTGGCATCTGTGTGATCACCGCCAACGAACGAGACTACCGCCGACTCGCCGAATTCCGCTCATTTCAATGGCGGGTAGCTGCTGTTTAGCCAATTCCAATCGGTCGCAAGTTTTCATCCAACCTTCCCCAGAATTCCTGCCCATGCGCGGCGTTAGTCCACTTCCAACTTTGATCCGCAGATGAGGTCTGACCAACGCCTGCTTTCAACGTTGTGGTAGCTGCCGAAATGACTCCAGATGCCAGGGTCCGTCGGGCGCCGAAGTATCTCTGCGCAGAATGTAGAGATTGCCGTCATCGGCGCGGACTTTGAAATAAGTATCGGAAGGTCCGTACCAGTGGTCCAGTACTTCCTCGACCATGTACT
>PLBD01000351.1 GCA_003135315.1 Acidobacteriaceae bacterium
ACTCGTACGCCAGCGCGTCGATGGGGTCCTTCTGCGCGGCCTTGATTGCCGGATAGAAAGCTCCCAGCAGCGAACCGATCAGGGCAATGATTGCGGCCTTCACCAGCCAGGCATAGGTGATGAGCACGGGCAGCGTCTGGAACCTCGCCTTCAGGCCCACGCGCGCGCCGTAGCTGAACGCGATCCCCAGGATGATGCCGCCAATCGCGATCAGCAGCGTCTCCCGCAACACCACGTTCACGATGTAGAGCTTGCCCGCGCCCAGCGACTTCAGGATGCCGATCTCGCGCGTGCGCTCCATCACCGCCGTGTACATTGCCTGGAAGATCACGATGAACCCGATGATCATCGCGATACCGATCACGACGTCAATCACTGTGCTGAGCCCGGGAATACTGGCGGACGTCATCAAGCTGAGATACTCCTTCAGCGAGTGCACGCCATACTGCTGCATGCCGGGGATGTTCTTGATGGCCGTGACCACCTGGTCGGCATTGCCCGGGTTATCGAGCTTGACGTAGAAAATCGAGGCCTTGCCGATGGCGCCGATCATGTCCTGCAGGGTTGCGATGGGGACGAACTTGCGCCCGCCCTTGCCGTGTTCGACAATGCCGCTGACACGAAAGCTGTGGTTGAGGGCTTCGATGTGGTCGCCGACCTTGCGGTGGGTCGAAGCCGCCTTCAGATCGTCGATGATCATGTCGTAAGGCCCCTGGAACGGCCCGCCGGACACGTAACGGAACCCGCCGCTTACGGCGTCGAAGGATGGCAGATCAATACCGTCGATGACTTCGACAGTGCCGGAAGTGATCACTTGCGTGACCACCGGGGTCGCCGCGACTACGTGCGGCAACTGGCGCAGCTTGTCAGCCACCTTTGCCGAAACCGGCGCGCCGCTTACGCCCATCAGCAGGGACGCCCCGGGAGGCTGCACCATGATGTCGGCGCCGATTCCCGCCTGGCGGTTACTGCTGTCGTTCAGCATGCCCAGCATGATGCCGACAATCAGCAGGATGAGCGTGACCTCAACCGCGACCGCGACCACGCTGATGAGGGTGCGGAACGGCCGGTGTAACAGGTTGGCGAGAATCATCCGGTTCATCATGAGAAAGCTCGATTGTATAAGATGCTCGCCCGTGGAAGGTGGGAAGCTACGAGGCAAAGGTCGGCGGCCTTTGGGCGGGATGTTTGCGGCGCACCACTCGTATCTCATCACGCCAGTGTTCGTCGACCTGCACAACCGTCCATTCCAGGTGTGGCGAAGCATAGCGCAGCAGGACATCGGTTGCAGGATGCACCCGCAGGACAGGGGCGACCAGATACACCAGCGGCGGGGCGCTGGAAAGATCGCGTCCGGCAAAGTAGCCGTTGCGCGTGAACTCGCCGTGCTGCTGATGCCAGCGCACGCGCGCCCAATAGTCCAGCCCCTGCATCGCCAGATGGATGTCCTCGTTGGCTTTCAACTCCAGAATGGCCAGCCGGCCATCGAGGGTGCAGGTCAGCACATCGAGCATGGCGCGATCGACGGCGGCAAAAGCCGGCACTTGCGAATAGACAAAGCGTGCGTCGAGGCGCTCGTCGAGGCGGCGAACGTCCCGCGTAATCAGACTTTCCAGCCAGCGCTCCGGCGCGACGCGGAAGAACAGGTTGGTGTGGGAGCCGCCCGAGCGGCGCTGCTCGCAAATGCGCTGCACCAGTTCGCAAAACAACGCTTGGCTGTTCTCGTCGAGCACATGCTCGGCAGGGCCCACGCCGAAGACAATCGACTCCTGATTGCGGAACGCGCCGGAGACCGGCGCCAGGCGGGCCCGGGCGAACTCCAGTCCATAAAGCCGGAAAACGATTTCGGATGGGGACTCAACCGTGACCTCAGCCGTCGGCGCCAGCGCATGGATGCGGGCAATGGAAGCGGCGAAGCGTTCGCGGGCTGCCTGCAGGTCAACGGCGTGGGTCAGCCGGGTGATGATGTTCCCGCTGTCAGCAGTGTCGATGGGCGCGCACGTTTCGTAGCGCTCATCGAGTTCGTAGAGTTGCCATTTGGCGGCATCGGGATTCAGATTGGCCGCACGTTGCCGCACGATCTCCGAAACGCCCGGCGGCAGGAAGAGCTTCAGCCCTTCCACCTGCGCGCGTCCAGCCTGACGCTGCCGCAGGTAGTTCATCCAGAGAATGCCAAAAGTCAGCGCGGCATCCACCGACGACTGCGGCTCCTCCCCATTGACCCCGAGAACGGCAAACGCCGATTGTCCCGCCCGCAGCACGGCCCGCGTGTAAACCGGACTGAGCGAGTGCTCCAGATCAGGGCTGCTGCTCAGTTGTTCCAGCTTGTATCCTGGGTACTCGCGCCGCAGCACGCGCTCCAGCAGGGATTGGTAGCGCTCCCGCGCCACGCGCTTGGTGGTCCCGGCGCGCCAGTCACGATCGGCGGTAATCTCCAGCAGATTGGGTTGCGATTGTCCGAAGCGCAGGACCTGCAAGCGCAAAACACCCTGCTTGACTTCAGCATCGAGTACGCGTCGCACCGCGTTGCGCTGCTCCGACCACATGTGCAGAACACACTTGCCTTCGCCCGACACCGAATAGCGAGCGGTGTTGAATTCAAACAGGACCGCGCCGTCTTCGCGGGCGACGGCCTGTGGCGCGTCCGCCAGAAACTGCTCCAACAGACGAGCGAGTGATTCAGGAGAGATGCCTGCCGTTTGCACAAAAATATCCGGAACGAGTTTAGTTGACTTGGCGAGTCTGCCGCACGCACGGGCAGCACAGCGCTGTGTGATAATTGACCATTCTGGGATGCGGCTGCGGATTCCGTATTTTTCTATTTCCTTTGAAAACGCTTAGCGGAAATGATCGCGGCGTCTTCGCGCGTCCTCCGGCATCCAATCAAGAGTGACTATGGACAAGAAGTTTTTCTTCGTTCGCTACGGGCTGGCGCAAGCTGACATCGAGAAGTACCTGTCCGCGGCGCTCTCGGCCGGCGGCGATTTCGCCGACCTCTACTTTGAATATCAGACTTCCACCTCGGTCTCGCTCGACGAAAGCATGGTGAAGTCGGCCACGCAGGGTATTTCCGTCGGCTGCGGCGTTCGCGTGCTTTCCGGCGAACGCACCGGCTATGCCTACACCGACGATCTGTCGCAGGACCGCATTCTGCATGCCGCACGCACGGCAGCGCTGATTGCCAGCGGCCCGGCCAAGCAGCCGGTCGTCGGCCTCACCGACAAGCCTGCGCACAATCTTTACCCCGTGCGGTTGCCGTCGGACGAAGCGGACGTGCTGGCCAAGGTCGACCTAGTGCAGCGTGCCGACAAGGCCGCGCGCGCCTACGATCCGCGCATTCAAGAAGTCCGCGCCAGCTACTCTGACGAACTACGGAACATTCTTGTCGTCGCCTCCGACGGAACCTTCGCCGAAGATTCCCAGCCCCTCGCTCGAATGAACGTGTCTTGTATCGCTAAAACCGAAAACAATTCCGCTCGCGGCGGCTCCGGCGGCGGCGGTCGCGTCGCTCTCGATTTCTTCTTCGGAGACAAGAATCCAGAATTCTTCGCGAAAGAAGCAGCCCGCCAGGCGATCCTGCAACTCGACGCGCGTGAGGCTCCAGCGGGCGAAATGGAAGTAGTTCTCGGCCCCGGATGGCCCGGCGTCCTGCTGCACGAAGCCGTGGGACACGGTCTGGAAGCAGACTTCAATCGCAAGAAGACCTCCGCCTTTGCCGGACTGATCGGCAAGCGCGTCGCCAGCGAGAAATGCACTGTTATCGACAACGGAACCATGCCATGGCGCCGCGGTTCGCTGAACGTGGACGACGAAGGCGAACCCACGCAGGAAACCGTGCTGATCGAAAAAGGAATCCTCAAGGGCTACCTCAGCGACAAGCTTTCCGCGCGCCTGATGGGCATCGCCGACACCGGCAACGGACGCCGCGAGAGCTACGAACACATTCCCATGCCGCGCATGACCAAC
>PLBD01000210.1 GCA_003135315.1 Acidobacteriaceae bacterium
CGCAATAGACAGTTCCCAAATCGTCCCGTTTGCGGTGTACTAGGGAGTAGACGGCCGCGTCTCCTCAGTTTGGAAGGCTCAGTGAGCAACATCAGCGATCCTCTCTCACCTCCGCCGATTTATCCCGGCACCAAGCCGCGCTTCCACGCCATGGTCAAGCCCACGGGGGCGATCTGCAATCTCGACTGCGCCTATTGCTATTACCTGCACAAGGAAGAGCTGCTGGGCAGCGACAGCAACTTCCGCATCAGCGACGAGGTTCTGGAAGCCCACATTCGGCAGTACATCGAAGGCCAGTCCGGCGACGAAGTCGTGTTTTCCTGGCAGGGAGGCGAGCCGACTCTGCTGGGAGTGAGCTTCTTCGAGAAAGTGGTTGCGCTGGAAAAGAAGTATCAGCGTCCCCACCAGTGCATCGAGAACGATCTCCAGACCAACGGAGTGCTGCTGAACGACGAGTGGTGCGCTTTCTTGCGCGACAATCGCTTCCTGGTCGGCCTCAGCATTGACGGCCCGCAGGAGTTGCATGACCGGTTCCGAGTGGACAAAGGCGGCCAGCCGACCTTCGAGAAAGTTTTCGCCGCCGGGCAGCGGCTGCACAAGTATCAGGTTCCATTCAACACGTTGACCGTGGTCAATCGGGTCAATGCGAAAAAGCCGCTGGACGTTTACCGCTTCATAAGCCGCGAGGTTCGCCCGCGGCAATTGCAGTTTATTCCTTGCGTAGAACCGAAGGTCTTCGAGAACACCGCGCCTCAGAAGTGGGGCCCGGCTGCCTTGCCGGTGCAGGGATCGCCGGCCGCGCATCCCGGCAATCCCGACTCCGTGGTCACGGACTGGTCGGTCGATCCCGATGATTGGGGCTACTTTCTTTGCAAAGTGTGGGACGACTGGTACCGGCGAGACTATGGAAAGGTACACGTCAATCTGTTCGAGACAGCGGTGGCGCAATGGATGGGCCTGGCTTCGCAGCTATGTATCTATAACGACTTCTGCGGCAAAGGCGTGGCGCTGGAGCACGATGGCAGTGTTTATGCGTGCGATCACTACGTGTATCCCGAATACAAACTGGGTAACATCGCGGAGAAACATATTTCGCGCATGATCTTCTCCGACCAGCAGAGGAAGTTCGGCTTTGCCAAGCGCGACGATCTGCCGCAGCAGTGCCGCGACTGCAAATACCTGTTTGCCTGCAATGGCGAATGCCCGAAGAACCGGCTGATTCGCACNNTCGACGGCGACATGAAAGAGATCGTGCAGCGCGTCGAGCGTTCCGGCCTACCCAAAGACCTCCCGACCTTCCGAGTGTGAAGAAGGCGGACTGGAGCCCGTGCCTCGAGGTCTGCCCACTGTCGCAGAGGATAGGGGCCAAGCGTAACCGTGATAATTTCCTAATCGTAATGAAAAGGAGGGTTATGGACTTAGGAGCGAATGTACGAAAAGTAACACTAGGAGCGCTTGCCATCTCCAGCTTCTTGCTGGCAGGCGGAGCGGTCCCAACCGCGGCACAAAACTCTAAACCTAACATCGTCATGCTCATGACCGACGACACCGGATGGAACGACTTCGGTGCCTACTCAGGAGGTGGCTTGACCCTGGGCCATCCGACACCGAACATCGACAAGATGGCCAAGGAAGGCGCCGTCTTCACCAGTTGGTACGGCCAGGCAAGCTGCACGGCAGGCCGCGCGTCGTTTATGACCGGACGTATTCCCATCCGCTCGGCGCTCTCGATCGTGGTTGCCCCGGGCGACGAAAACTACCTTAAGCCCGAGACCCCGACCATTGCTGAATTTTTCAAGAAGAACGGCTACTCGACGTACTTCTCGGGAAAGTGGCATATGGGTGACAAACCCGTGTCCTACCCGACTAATCATGGCTTCGACGAGATGAAGCAATTCGCCGCCTACTACGCCGGCGTTTACTCCTACCCTGACACCTCCAAGTGGTTCCATCCCTGGTTCCCGTCGTACAACCCGGACTTCGAAAAAATGTGGGATTCGGTTGCCAACCTGGGCGAATGGGAAGGCGTGACCGGCCAGCCCGCCAAGATGGTTGGGACGATCACCTACGACTCGATGGCGACCTTCGATGAACGGCAGTCCGACAATGCGATTGCCTACATCAAGGCCCATGCCAAGAGCGGCAAGCCGTTCTTCATGGACGTGAATTACCTGAAGATGCACAACCCCACGAACGCAGCGCCGGACTTCCGGGGCAAGTCGCACCTGGGCGACTATTCGGATTCCCTGATGGAACTCGACGCCGATGTGGGTAGAGTGATGGACGAGATCCGCGCGGATGCGCCCAACACCATCGTAATTCTGACCGCCGACAACGGCGCGTGGCTGGACGCCTATCCCGACGCCGGGACGACTCCGTTCCGCGGCGAGAAGGGTTCGGCCTTTGAAGGCGGCTGGCGCGTGCCGGCCATCATGTGGTGGCCCGGTCATGTCGCGGCCGGCGCGACCTACGGCGAGATGATGTCACACATCGACTGCTGGTCAACGCTGGCAGCGATGGCAGGCATCACGCCTCCGCCGGTCGGCGAGATGAAGGACAACAACGGCAAGCCGATCTACTTCGACAGTATCGACAACAGCGCCTACATCCTGGGCAAAGCACAGCACTCCGCGCGCACGTCGTGGATCTATATCAACGGCGAATATCTCAATGCCATCCGCGCCGACATTGCCGGCGATCCCAACGAGCCCTGGGTCAACATTGCCTGGAAGTTTATGTGGACGGCGAAGGAATCGTGGCTGGGGCCGACCATGAATCTGGGTTCGGTCCCCGCGGTGTACAACCTCACCATGGACCCCTACGAGAAATACGACATGGTCTTCAATGGAGCGGCGCCAACCCGGGGAACGACGACGTCACCGGGAAGGTATTCCGGCGAAGACAATGGCTGGACGGCTGCGGTATTTTCACAGGCACTCAGGGGATTCGACGAGTCGATCATGAAGTATCCGAGCATTACGCGATTCCCGGGCGGCGCCTCGAACGACTTGATACCCGACCTCCAGCATCCTAAGAACCCGCTTCCGCTGCTGGATCCCAACAACATGCCGAAATCCATCGGCACCGACTAAGTCACGGCTGCGGCCAGGGACGTGCACAACCGCACGCCCCTGGTTGTTTCGTAACGCTCCCGCCATTCTGCTAAACCCCAGCCCATCGGGCACAAATGACAGTTGCGAAAAACCTGTAATCGTAGTGAACTGGCAGACGCAGCATAAGACGCTCCTGGCGCGAACGTCTGGGGCCGGTCGAAAAGGAGAAGTATGGATTTGGGCGCAAGTGTCAGAAAATTCACCCTCGGAGCCCTGGCCGTCGCAAGCGTTTTTGCGGGCGGAAGTGCGACCTTACAGGCGCAAGCAAGCAGCGCGAAGCAACCGAATATTGTTGTCATCATGGGCGACGACATCGGCATGTGGAACATTGGCGCCTACCATCGCGGATTGATGGCCGGCACAACGCCGAACATCGACAAGGTGGCGAAGGAAGGGATGTTGTTCACCGACTACTACGCCGAGGCGAGTTGCACGGCGGGTCGCGCAAACTTTATCACCGGCGAACTGCCGATCCGCACTGGCATGACCACCGTAGGTCAAGCCGGCGCCAAGATCGGGATTCCCGCCGAGGCGGTGACCACGGCCACAATCTTGAAGTCGATGGGCTATGCTACCGGCCAGTTCGGCAAGAACCACCTGGGCGATCTCAATCAGTACCTGCCCTGCGTTCACGGCTTCGATGAGTTTTTCGGCTATCTGTACCACTTGGATGCGATGGAAGACCCGGCGCATCCCAACTATCCGCAGAATCTCCTGAATGTGGTTGGCCCGCGCAACATGGTCCATTGCTGGGCCACCGATAAGAATGACACCACGGAGATGCCTCGCTGGGGGGTAGTCGGCAAACAGAAGATTGAGGATGCCGGCCCGCTCTATCCCAAGCGGATGGAGACGGTGGACGACGAAATTCTCGACTTGACGATCAAGTTCATGGACAAGTCGAAGGCCGAGAACAAGCCGTTCTTCGTATGGCTGAACCCGACCCGCATGCACATTGTCACTCACCTCTCCGCAAAATATGAAGCGCTGCGCAACTCCGAGAATGGCTGGTCGGAAGAAGAAGCCGGAATGGCGCAATTCGACGACATCGTCGGCTCCGTGATGCAAAAGCTAAAGGACATGGGTGTGGACAACAATACGATCGTGGTGATCACCACGGACAACGGCACCGAAGTCTTCACCTGGCCGGACGGCGGGCAGACGCCGTTCGCGCAGTCCAAAGGAACAGTTCTCGAGGGCGGCTTCCGCGTGCCCGCGATTCTTCGCTGGCCCGGTCACGTGCCTGCGGACTCAGTGCAGAACGGAATCTTCTCAGGTTTGGACTGGCTGCCGACGTTTGTGGCCGCAGCCGGCAATCCGAACATCACGGAAGAGTTGCTGAAGGGCAAAACCATCGGTGACCGGACCTACAAGAACCATCTGGATGGCTACAACCAGATGGCGGCCATCACCGGACAAGGCAAGTCCGCGCGTCATGAGATCTTCTACCTCGGGGAAAGCACGGTGGGCGCGGTACGCATTGACGATTACAAGTTCCGCTTCATCGACCAACCTGATGGCTGGCTGGGGCAAAAGACCCATCCTGACGTGCCGTACATCACCAACCTGCGTCTCGACCCGTTCGAGCGTACGGGTTGGCCCAACAACGGAACGAAAGACGGAGCTCAGCAATACTTCGATTGGTTCAAGTACGAGTTCTGGCGCTTCGTGTTTGTCCAGCAGCTAATGGGTAAGGAGATTCAAACCTTCCTCGATTACCCGCCGATGCAGCGGGGCGCGAGCTTCAACCTTGACGCCGTCAAAGCGGAAATGGGGAAGAAGATGGCCGAGGCGGAAGCAGCGGCCAAAGGCCCCAGCAACTAACACGAGCAACTTACGCAGCGGGCGGTCCTCACGGGCCGCCCGTTTAGTATCAGGCTGCTTTCCCCCGTGAACCCGAACGATG
Source organism: Acidobacteriaceae bacterium (assembly GCA_003135315.1). Classification (GTDB taxonomy): domain Bacteria; phylum Acidobacteriota; class Terriglobia; order Terriglobales; family Acidobacteriaceae; genus Bog-257. The sequence goes on from PLBD01000210.1 coordinate 5,020, forward strand.
GCTGGCATTGCAGAAAAGTCGGTGGTGCTGGCGTCTCTCGTGATTCTCTGCTGTCTGTCCGCCGGCGCGCAAGCGGTCGAAGACCAACTGCTGCCGGAAATCGATACCTACCTGAAACTGACCTCCGATCTGCGTTTCGATTTTCAGGCGAAGCAAACCAGGGAGGACGGTGAGCCCGTTCAAGCGGAGTTTGGGCCCAGTCTCGCCTTTTACTTGAAGCCGCTGGTTCGCTTGAAGGACGCCACGCAGTTTGACTTGAACGACGCGGACTCCCGGCCGCTGGTGTTTTCGCTTGGATACCGCTATTTGCCGCGCGCCAACGGTGCGCCGGCAACCGACCGCATGGAGCCGGCGATAACCGGCAACTATTCGATAAAGGGAGGCTTCCTGTTGTCCGACAGAAATCGCGCCGACCTGGATTGGAGCACAAACTTCACCTGGCGCTATCGCAACCGCTTCCAGATCGGAAGGGAGCTTACGTTGTGGGGTTATCATCCGGCTCCCTACGCCAGCGTAGAATTCTTTTACCAGAGCAAATACAGCAAGTGGAGCGACACCGCACTCTATGCCGGTTGTGTGTTTCCCATCGGCAAGCGCGCGGAGTTTAACCCGTACTATGAGCACCAGAATTCGACCGGCACAAGCCCCAATCAGAAACTCAACCAGTTGGGACTGATGCTCAATCTCTATTTCTCGGTGAAGTGAATGCGACGTTTCTTCAATCTCGGATTGCTGGCAGTGACTGCGCTGGGTTGCGTGAACTTCCTGAGCGCCCAGGACCTTTCGCCGCGCGCGTATATCATCACTCCGAATCACTCGAATGCCATTACCCTGACCTACTCGTTTTATGACGGCGGGCTGAACTTCAACGGCACCATTCCCGTTACCGGCGCAACTGGCACGTACAGCGTCCCCGTCTTCACCTACTATCATGCGTTCAACTTCTTTGGGCGCTCGGCGAACGTCAACGCCTCGTTGCCGTATGCGGTCGGAAATTTCAGCGGTAAGCTGCTCGGAGAAAACAAGTCCATTTACCGTTCCGGACTGCTCGACTTTTCCGCCCGCCTATCGGTGAATCTGAAGGGCGGACCGGCGATGGGCGCCAAGGAGTTCACAAAATGGAAACAGAAGATGCTGCTGGGCGCGAGCCTGAAAATCATCGCTCCCACCGGGCAGTATGATCCCGCCAAGCTCATCAACTGGGGAATCAATCGCTGGGCGTTCAAGCCGGAACTGGGATACTCGCAGCGCTTCGGCAACTGGGTGGTCGACGGCTACGGCGGAGTGTGGTTCTACACCACCAACAGCGCCTACTACAGCATCCCTGTCCCTAAGCCGCAGACCGAGGAGCCCATTGGCAGCTTCGAGGGCCATTTGAGCTACGACCTCGGCAGGGTCGCACGAAAGAAAACGCTTTACCCATGGGTCTCGTTGGACGGCAACTTCTGGTTCGGCGGGGTGACCAGTCTAAACGGAATTCGCAACCTTGCAACCAAACAGACCGGATCGCGGATCGGCGGCACGTTCTCGATGCCCATTACCCGCCACCAGTCGCTCAAGTGCTCTTACAGCGATGGCACCTACATCCGGTTCGGCGGCAACTACCAGAGTGTCTCGGTTGCCTGGCAGTACTCGTGGCTGGGCAAACCCTAGTAGCCAGGCGGAATTCCTTCGCCGGCACCTTGCAGTCCCACCTGGCGCACGGTCGCAGGCGACAGTTGGTCAAACTCCGCAATCGAAGTGAATTAGAATGTCCGAACAAACCAGTCTCCCCTCATGGGAGCTGATCAGCGTTACTTGAAAAGAGGAAAGCTAATGAATCTCAGAGCGCGTGTCCGGTCGCTTGCTTTGTCCGCCCTCATTTGCAGCCTCTGGCTGGCCACAGTGGCATCCGCCTCCGACAGCATTAAAGGCCAGGTTCTTGGCGGAGGCGCCCCCATTGCAAAGTCAACCGTAACTTTGTGGGAAGCGAGCGCTGGCGCTCCCAAGCAACTCGGTCAGGCCAAGACCAACGATGATGGCCGCTTCGAAGTTCGCACCAAAGGTGCGCACGGCGATGCCATCCTCTACTTAATGGCGAACGGTGGCGCTCCCAAGGCCAGCAAAGCCAGCGGCGACAATCCCACCATTGCGCTATTGGCGGTGGTGGGCAGCAATCCTCCCGCCAGTGTGACGATTAACGAACTGACCACCGTGGCGTCGGCATTCACCAATGCGCGATTCATCAACGGGGACGGCATTTCCGGCAATCCACTCGGACTTAAGATCGCTGCCGGAAACGTTCCCAATCTGGTGGATCCCGTGACGGGTGGATGGGGTAGAGTGCTGCTTGATCCGCTCAACAGTTCCATGACCACGACGCTGGCGAGCCTCGACACACTTGGCTCTTTGATTACGGCTTCGTTCACGGTGGCCAACGACGATTGGCGTGCCCGTTTCTATAAGGCCTCAACTCCGACCGGCGGAACTACGCCTAAGAACACCCTCGAAGCGATGGCGGGTATCGCGCGCGAGCCATGGGCGGACCCAAAGGACCTCTACGCGCTGTTTGACGAGGCCTATCCGCTGCCAGCGCCGGATGGGCGGCGCAGTTCGCCCTTCGCGCCCTATCTCGTCTACGCTCCGGACGATTTCGCTCTTTCGTTGTGTTTCTCCGGCGGCGGAGATTATGCCAATGGTCGTTTCATGTTCGACGCGGAAGGCAATCTTTGGAGTGGCATGAACTGGATGCCCGGCTCGCAGTCCGGGGTCAACAAGAGCACCGGCGGCGGCGTGGGAAAGTTCAGCGCCAATGGAACGGCGCTCTCGCCGCCAATCACCGGCTTCACCGGCATGGGTATTGACGGCGTCGGATGGGGTACGGCTGTGACGAAGGACC
>PLBD01000180.1 GCA_003135315.1 Acidobacteriaceae bacterium
ACGCGTTCTTGATCTCCAGCGGATCGAAGGTCCACTCGATCAGATCGTAGCCGTGGGCGATGGCGTCCTCACGTTGAAACAGCTTGAGTTTGCGGCCCAGGCCGCTGTTGCGGTATCCGGCCTTCACCGCCAGCATGTGGGAATGCAAATAAGCCCGCGGTTTATGAACGCCCGGAATGGAGAATGCGAAGCCCACCAGCGTCGTCCCGTCCCATGCGCCAATCACTTGCCCGCCGATTTTAGGCGCCAGCGAAAACATTCGCAGCGGGACAAGCTCGTTGTCGGCAAATCCCCAAACCTCTTTTTGTAGGGCGACACAGGCGCGAAATTCTTCCACGTCGGTGCAATTGCGTAACAGGATGGTGTCGTCGCTCACGGTTGTTCCTGCCGTTTGGATTCCTGCCACAGCGACTCCATCTCGTCCAGCGAAGCTTCCACCGGCTTGCGTCCCTGCTCGCGGAGCCTCTCCTCCAGATATTCAAAGCGGCGGCGGAATTTGCGATTTGTTTTGCGTAGTGCCGATTCTGGATCTAATGAGAGATAGCGCGCGATGTTTACCAGCACAAAGAAAAGATCGCCGACTTCATCCTCCAGCCGGGAGCGCAACTCAGGAGAGATCCTTACTCCGCGTGCACCCGCTACTCCGGCCGCCGATTCCGGCTGCGGACCTGGCGCGGGATAGTCTGCAAGATTCTGTCGCAACTCTTCGGTTTCCTCGTTCAACTTCTCGAAAAGGCCTTCAATATTCGGCCAGTCGAAGCCGACGTGCGCCACGCGCGAGCTGATCTTGTACGCCTCCATCAGCGACGGCATCGCCGAAGAAACTCCAGCGAGCACCGACTCGGGATGATCTTCCTTCTTCGCGTTATCTCCAGCTTCTTGCTGGCGCTTCTTCTTTTCCTCGGCCTTTAGCGCCTGCCAGTTCCGCAGGACCTCGCCGGGCGTGTCGGCCTTAACATCGCCGAAGACGTGCGGATGGCGATCGACCAACTTGTTGGAGAGCCGGTCAAGGACGTCGTCGATGGAGAAGCGCTTTTCCTCGGCGGCCATCTCCGAATAGAAGAGCACCTGCAGCAGCAGGTCGCCGAGTTCGCCGGTCAGCTCATCCCAGTCGCGCGCGTCGATGGCTTCCACCACCTCGTACGCCTCTTCCAGCGTGTAGGGTTTGATGGTGTCGAAGGTCTGCTCGCGGTCCCACGGGCATCCGCCGGGACCGCGCAGCCGCGCCATGATCGACACCGCGCGCTCAAATCGTTCGCCTGTGGTGGGAACAGACACTCTACTCGCTTCTTGCTCTTGGCTCTTAGCTCTAGCTCGCTGCAAGACGAAATGCCAAGTGTTAAGGGCCAACTCCTTCCTTAATCCAAGTCGAAATCCCGCAGCGGCTTGCCCGTATCCGGCGTTTCCTTGGCGCGCTTGAGTGCCTCCTGGAATTTCTTCTCCAGCAGATCGCCCTGATGTTTCTGCGCCTCCACCGACTGCCGGAAGATGGACTCTTTGCGGCTGTCCTGGTCCTTCATGGCGCGCGCGGCCGCTTCCAGGTCCTCGAACGTCTTGGGAACGGCCTTCGCCGTGTGCGCAATAACGGCTTTGACTTCAGGATCGATTTTCAGGGTTGCGCCGCAGCACGGGCAGGCAACTTCGAATTGGGGCGACGGCTTAGCCATGCAGGAATCTTACTGCAGCCGGGTGAAATGAGCCATATCCAGTGGCGCGGGCATTCTGGAAAGCGGGTGGCCGGGAAAACCGCTCCGAAGTTGCGACCGACCGAGCTATGGGGAATCTAAGCTAACGTGGTCGTTGACTTTCCGCACCGCAAGTTTGCGCCAGTGATTCAGCATTTTTTCAACCTACGAAAATTCTTCCCATCATCCGAGGAGCTTATTCATGGCAAATGCAACAGTTGACGCCGTCACTCCCCAGCGGTCGGCAGACAAGCAGGGACGCACAAAGACTGTCGGTTACGCAGCCCAATCATCCACCTCACCCCTCCAGCCATTTTCCTTCGAGCGCCGCGAGCCCGGACCCGACGATGTTCAGATCGAGATTCTGTATTGCGGCGTCTGCCATTCCGACCTGCACACGGTCCGCAACGAGTGGGAAGCCTTCATGCCCACCGCGTATCCCGCTGTTCCCGGCCATGAGATCGTCGGCCGCGTGAGCAAGGTTGGAGCGCAGGTCAGCAAGTTCAAGGAAGGCGATCTGGCTGCTGTCGGCTGCCTGGTCGACTCCTGCCGCAAGTGTGAGAGCTGTAAAGCCGGGCTGGAAAATTACTGCGAGGTCGGCGCCACATTCACCTACAACAGTCCTGACCCGCACCTGGGCGGCGTGACCTATGGCGGGTATTCAAAGCGAATCGTCGTGGACGAAAACTACGTGCTGAAGGTTCCGGCCAACCTCGACCTGGCTGCTGTTGCGCCGCTGCTCTGCGCCGGCATCACGACGTATTCGCCGCTACGCCACTGGAAAGTCGGCAAAGGTCAGAAAGTCGGCATCGTCGGACTCGGCGGTTTGGGGCACATGGGCGTAAAACTGGCGCATGCCCTCGGCGCTGACGTCACGCTGTTCACCACTTCGCCCAACAAGGTGGACGATGCCAAGCGACTGGGCGCGCAGCACGTAATCATTTCGAAGGACCAGGCGGAGATGGAAAAGCATGTCAGCAGCTTTGACTTTATCCTCGACACCGTCTCCGCCGAGCACGACCTCAACGCTTATCTGAATCTGCTGAAGCGCGATGGTTCGATGGTGTTGGTGGGCGCTCCGGAGAAGCCGGCGCCGGTGGCGGCCTTCAATCTCATCATGGCGCGGCGCAGTCTTTCGGGATCAGGTATCGGGGGCATTCCCGAAACCCAGGAGATGCTGGATTTCTGCGGCAAACACGGCATCACCGCGGACATCGAACTGATTCCGATCCAGAAGATCGACGAAGCCTACGAGCGCCTATTGCGCAGCGATGTGAAGTATCGCTTCGTGATCGATATGGCGTCGCTGACGTAAGGGTCTTTACGCGCAGCTAATGGATGTTAGGAATTGTCATTACGAGCGCCAGGGTTTGGCGCGAGGAATCTGCTTTTCGACGAAGCACGAAACAGCAGATCCCTCGCTTCGCTCGTGATGACAATTCGGGTGGGCCTACTTCACGCCGACCGGTTCCGCCTCGACGAGCTGCCGGTTCTGCTGTAGCCGCTCTTTGTCGACGACGAAATTTCCCAGGAACAGCATGTCCATCTCGCTGCGCGAGAAAGTGCTGAAGGCATTGGCGGGAGTGTTCACAATCGGCTCGCCCTTCAGGTTGAACGAGGTGTTGAGCACCGCCGGAATCCCTGTAGCCTGCGAGAAGCGTTTGATCAGCCCGTGGTAGCGAGGACTGGCATCCTCAAAAACCGTTTGTAGTCGTCCGGTGCCGTCTACGTGGGTAATGGCCGGCAGCACGCTGTGCTTCGACGGCCGCACCGGCACGACGTACAGCATGTAGCGCGCCGGATAGTGCTCCATCGCATTGGGCAGTTCGAAGAATTCTTCTGTGCGTTCCGCCAGCACCGACGGCGCGAACGGCCGGTACGGCTCGCGAAACTTGATCTTGGTGTTGACGATGTCCTTCATATTGGGATTGCGCGCATCGGCCAGAATGCTGCGATTGCCCAGCGCGCGCGGCCCCCACTCGAATCGCCCCTGGAACCAGCCAATCACGTTGCCCTGCTGCAAGCGCTCGACGGCCAGGTCGAGCAGTTTGTCGTCATCTTCCACTCGCTGATACGGAATCCCGTTCTCCGTCAGAAACTGCTGCACTTCGGCGTCCGAGTATCCCCTGCCCCAATAGGCATGGTCCATGCGGAAGCGCCGCTTGTTGCCCAGAAGCATGTTGTCGGCCCACAGAGCGGCTCCCAACGCACCGCCGCCGTCTCCGGCAGCCGGCTGGATAAAGATGTCGTCGAACGGCGTCTCACGCAGGATGCGATGATTGGCCACGCTGTTCAGGCCAACACCGCCCGCAATGCAGAGCTTGGTCAGGCCTGTCTCTTTTTGCAACTGCCGCGCCATGCAGATCAGGACTTCCTCCGTCACCTGCTGAATGCTGGCGGCGATGTCGGCGTAGTGCTGGTTCTGCTTACAAAGCTCGTTAAAATTCGACGGCGCATCACCAAAATACGTTGGGAAGCCTGAGTCGGCAGTAAAGAACAGCGTCTTAGGCGGACGCGGAGCGCCGAACAATTGCTCGAATTTCCGATTGAAGGTGCGCTCGGTCGAGTGCTGGTAGCAGAAATAATCCATGTCCAGCGAGAACGATCCGTCCGACTCTTGCCGGATCACCTTCCACACTTTTTCGACGTAGCGTGGTTGCCCATAGGGCGCCATGCCCATCACCTTGTATTCGCCTTCATTCACTTCGAAACCGAGAAACGCGGTGAACGCGCTGTACAGCAGTCCCAAGGAGTGCGGGAACATCATCTGCTTGCGAATGTCGATCTGATTGCCGCGACCCACACCCCAGGTTCCCGTCACCCACTCGCCTACACCATCCACGGTCATGATGGCAGCTTCCTCGAATGGGGAACATAGAAACGCGCTCGCGGCGTGCGACATGTGATGCTCGCTGTACAGGATCTTCTCCGTCGGAATGCCCAGCTCGGCCGAGATCTTCGAGCCGACCCACAGCTTGTCGATCATCCAGGTGATCATCGACTCGCGAAAAACCTTGTACGACTGCGGATAGGTCTGCAGCACGCTCATCAGGATGCGATCGAACTTGCGGAATGGCTTCTCGTAGAAGACCACGTAATCGAGATCGCCGGCCTGAATTCCACCGCTCTCGAGGCAGAACTTGATGGCATGATGCGGGAAGCCGAAGTCATGCTTGATGCGGCTGAAGCGCTCTTCTTCGGAGGCGGCAATCAGCATGCCGTCCTGCAGGAGCGCAGCTGCGGCATCGTGGTAATAACAGGAGATTCCCAGGATATTCATGTCAGCCTTGGCGGCGCGCCTCTTCAAGGGTATTAGGGATGGGCGGGTGGTCAAACCACTTCTCAGGACGCTTCTTCATGTGCATCGAGTCGGCGAAGGCGCGCACCGCCAGGCCGAAGGGCAGGATCAGCACCGAATAAATCACCGTCAGCAGGATGCGAGCCTGGAAGTTGCCGATCGCATGCCCAATCTTCTTCCAGCGCCCTGATATCTTCGCCCTTAACGGAGCCGGCAAGCAAAACCAGATGGCGACAACGAGAACGACAGCGGCCAGGATGGTCCGCCAATGTAGCTTAATGAAATGAAGCAACATCGTGCGTTTTCCTTAGAAGAACGAGTAGATAAACGGTGCAATGGCGGAGCTCTGGGCCAAAATGAGCAGCACCGCAAAGACCGCCAGAGTTATGAGGATGGGCGTCAGCCACCAGCGTTTATTGCTCCAGAAAAAAGAAAACAACTGCCCGGCAGTGCTGAAACGCTGGCCCGTAGTTCTGAAAATGCCCATTGCCCTCTCCCCAAAGCTAAAACGGCCCCGCAGACCCTGGATGTCTGACACGGTGCGACAGACCGTGCCTGATTTTACCCTAGATTGTGGCGGATTCATCAAGCTCAGACCGCAAACCCGGTGGCCCCGTGTTGCAGCTTTGGGACATTCCCAATGGCAAGCTTTTCCCACCTCTCCCGCCAACTGCCCTATAATGAAACGTTCGTCCCTCCGTTCTAATCGAGTTAAGGGGTATTGATGGCCACAACTGAATTTGCCGTACAGGGCGCTGAGCAAGGCGCCGTGCGTCAGCCTGTCGTCAACGACTTCAGCATCCAGGTCGCAACCGTAAACGGTTCGGGCTCACAGAGCGCGAACACCGTTCTGCTGCGCACCATCTTCCAGATGGGCGTCCCCGTCTCCGGCAAGAACATGTTCCCCTCGAACATCGCCGGACTCCCGACTTGGTATACCATTCGCGCCAGCAAGAAGGGTTACATCGCGCGCAAGAAGGAGATCGATTTCCTGGTGGCGATGAACCCTGAAACCGCGCGCGAAGATGTGCTGTCGCTTGCGCCGGGCGCGGTCGCTCTCTATGACGAGCCGCTGAAGCTCAACGAGCTGCGCTCCGACCTGATCTTCTATCCCGTGCCCTACGACAAAATCACCGCCGCAGCCTGCCCCGAATCGAAGCTGCGCAAGCTGGTGAAGAACATGGTGTACGTCGGAGTGGTAGCGCGGCTGCTCAACCTCGACATGACCGAAGTGGAGAAGGCCCTGCGCAAGCAGTTCGCCAAGAAGGTCAAGGCCGCTGAACTCAACTGGGGCGCAGCCAAGGCCGGATACGATTACGCTGCCGCGTCGCTGACCAAGGCCGACCCGTTCACGGTCGAGCGCATGAACAAGACCAGCGGCATGATCATCATCGACGGCAATTCGGCGGCGGCAATGGGCTCCATGTTTGCCGGAGTCACCGTAGTGACATGGTATCCGATTACGCCTTCATCCTCGCTCGTGGAGAGCCTCATCGAATACATGAAAGAATTCCGAATTGACGCTGATGGCAAAGCTACTTTCGCCATCGTGCAAGCTGAGGACGAACTCGCCGCGGTCGGCATGGTTCTGGGCGCTGGATGTGCCGGAGCGCGCTCCATGACGGCCACCGCTGGCCCCGGCATTTCGCTGATGGCGGAGTTTGCCGGTCTGGGATACTACGTCGAGATTCCCGGAGTCATCTGGGACATCCAGCGCGTTGGGCCATCAACAGGGCTACCCACGCGCACCTCCCAGGGCGACATCTCTTTCGTGGCCAAGCTCTCGCATGGCGACACGCATCATCCCATGCTGATTCCCAGCGACCCGAGTGAGTGTTTCAGCATGGCCAGCGAGGCGTTCGATCTGGCCGAGCAACTCCAGACGCCGGTATTTGTCATGTCGGACCTTGATCTCGGCATGAACAACTGGATGTCGCAACCGTTCCAATATCCGGAGAAGCCTCAGAACCGCGGCAAGGTGCTGACGGCGGAGGACCTCGAGCGGTTGGGCGGCTTCGCGCGCTACAAGGACGTTGATGGCGACGCCGTGGGCTATCGCACCTTGCCGGGAACCGACCACCCGGGCGCAGCGTGGTTCGCGCGTGGCAGCGGTCACAATGACAAGTCGCAATACAGCGAGCGTCCGGACGACTACGCCAACAACATGGATCGCCTGGCAAAGAAGTTCGAGACCGCGCGCACGCTGGTTCCGCGGCCCGAGATCGTGCGTAATGACGGCAACGAGGTTGGCATTATCGCTTATGGCACTTCGCATCACGCGCTGGTGGAAACGCTCGACCAGTTGCAATCGGAATACGGCGTGAAGGCCGACTACCTGCGGCTGCGCGCCTATCCGTTCACTCACGAGACCCACGAGTTCATCGCTGCACATAAGCGCGTCTACATCGTCGACCAGAACCGCGATGGGCAGATGCTGGAACTGTTGAAGCTCGACATTGCGATCCCGGACATCGCCAAGCTGCGTAGCGTCCGCCACTACAACGGCCTGCCGCTCGACGCCCGGTCCGTCACCGACGAAATCATTTCCCAGGAGGGCAAGTAAATGGCGGCCACGGCTGCGCCTCAACCGAAGACAAACCGTATTGGCCTCACCGTGCTCGACTATCGGGGCGGTAAAACCACGCTATGCGCCGGTTGCGGCCACAACGCCATCTCCGAGCGCATCATCGACGCCTT